>JBDUAG010000061.1:0-11830 GCA_040004785.1 Burkholderiales bacterium
CAGTAGGACTGAACGCCGAACTTGATGGCCCGCAAGAGACACTTGACCGCGTTCTAGAAGGATCAGGCTGAGCGATGCCGCGGGCATCATCGCGTGCGCCGCGTAGGGTGCCACCGGCTGGTGAGTCCGCGATTTGCCCATCATGGCGGACTGAGGAAGCGACCTTGTCCTACCCGGCCGTGCGGCCCGCTCTGATCAAGTTCTTGATGCCAAGGTCCGCGAGTGCCGATTGGAGGTTTGTCTGCTCGAAAGCGCTGGATGCACGTTTTTTCACGATGGTGTCGTTGGGCAGGGGCGTGATTTCTTCATGGAACTCCCTGTGGGGCGTACCTTCTTCGAAGGCTTCGCCTGCGTCATCGCAGTGCTGAATGAACACCACAGGTGTTCCGCTCCGTCTGGCCGCCTTGATGAGTGTATTGGCTCTACTGACCAGTTCGACCGAACGATCGATTCGCGGACAGCGCACGCCATCGAAGGCGCCGCGCTGAATGTCGATTACAAGAAGGGCAGTGGCATGCATGATTTCGAGTGCCTAACGTCTGACTTCCGCTGCCCGTGGAGGCCGCGGGCTGGAGCGGGCCAAGTCAATGAATGGAAGGGTTAGGCCTCATCCGCGTGGCACCTCTACGAGTGAATCAACACAGCCTGCGAACTGGTCAAGCCAGGACTTCCGGTCGGACGCTTGAGCTTGCCTGTTCCTGGCGATTTCGGCTCGAAGATGACCGCGAAGCGCAATGCATTTCGGCTCCTCGATCGCCCGATGATCCGGAAGGTACGCGCAAAGTAGCGCGGCTTCGCCGACAACCGAAGGCTCAGCGACCATGCGAGCTCGCAGGGCTCTTACCTGGTTCGAGAACTCCTCGTTCGTGATTGCGAACGCGACCTGGGTGGCCGAACCGAGAAGACCAATGGCGAGCAGTGTCTTGAGCCTGGGCGGAATGCTCTTCATGGTTGTGGCTCCGATGGAAGTAGGTGCATCGTAGATGACCGATGCGGACGTGCCTTCTTGTGAGGACGAACGTTCGACTCAAGCGGCTGGCCGTAGGCCGGTCCGTTTGAAGGAAGAGTTGGGCGTCATGATTGAAGCGCGATGTGCCAGCATGAGTTCGGCTCCGGTTCAAGTCGCGGGTACTGATAGGCCGGGACGCTCGTCGTCCCACGCCATTGCGCTCATCTTCCAACCATTGGGCGTGAGGATGAACTGCGTGGAGATCATGCCCTTGGTCTCGAACGCTACGTTCTTCATCGTTCCAGACCTCGCGTACACGCTGAATCTGTGCGCTACGTTTCCAAAGATCGTCGTGGATTCCGAGAGTTCGTGTTCGTTGAAGCGCGTCAAGTCGCCTGATCGAACCATTGCCTGACGAGGCTCGATGAACTGGTGAACCGTAGAGATCTCTGGCACCGAGCCAGTATTCTTGATCAGAAGACCAGACTCGATAAAAACCGAACGAATCGCTTCGTATCGTGGCGCTCCACTTGGTTCGAATGAGACTGCGCGGAAGAACGCGTTGGTCAATCGATCCAATTCAACCTTCACGGCGTAGCTGTTCATGAGTCACATCCTTGCCAAGGGCATTCCGCACCCCGCGACGCGGTGACGCCCAACGGTTGACTTGGCCGGACCGCGCTCGCTGGCGTCGCTCCGCGGCGTTGCATATGTCTATACCTTCTGGTTACCCGGCCTTCAAAGGTCCGGCGACTTTGTACGTATTGAGGATGACGCCGGACTGCGTTGCTTGCGTGCTGACGAGCACGAGAGAGTGTGCCGGGGTTCCCTCCGCAAAGAAGCGCTTGCCCGTTCCCAACAGGACCGGAGAGACGATCAGCACAACGTCATCTGCAGGACCATGTTCGAGCACCATCGACGTCAGCGTGGAACTGCCCGATAGGAAAAGGTCCCGGCCAGCGGGGGTTCGATAGGGCGCTGTCCAGTCGCTGTACGGAAAATCGTCATCATCGGCGGAGTGCTGGATCACGCCGTCCAGCGAGATGTGTTCGATGACTTTGAGCTTTCTCATTGGACTCTCCGTGTCTTCGGCGGAAGTCATTGCGACCATTGCACACGCGATGCAGCCTGAACGACGAACCAATGTCGCGATCTTCGACAGCTCGAGGCAAGGATCAACCCGGTGCGCCCGGGGCAGTGAGGGCGATTATTTGCGACAGGCGGATTTCAGAGAGTCTCAGGCACGGTTCCTAGAATTTGTCAATATCAAAATCCGACGTCCTGTCGCCAATACTAGGGTTTTCCCTTATAGTGACCGTCGTCACAACCTTGGAGCTCTCAATGAATGACGTCATCACTCTTCTTTTCGCTGCCGGAATCGTTGGATTGCGGGTCTGGGGAGAAATTGCCTACCGCAAAGTGCTCGAGCGCCAGTCGGCCTCGGGCAAGTTGAAACCTCTGCAGGCGAGAGCCTAGCCGCACCCTTGATCCACAGGTGCGGGCTGAGACGTCCTCGCAGGTCTCCTGGCTGCCGTGCACAGGTTCTGTCGTTCGGTGAAAAAGCGCTCCTCTCGCTCCGCTTTTCAACGAAATGCCGCGGAGCCTGCGGGCTATCGTGACGGTGCGAAATCCGCGGCTGTTCGCTCGCGGAACGTCGTTGCCGGAGCAAGCCGTGACCCAGTCGAAAGATCTTATCGAGGCCGAACTGGCGACGATCGAGGGACAGGATCCGCTGTTCTTCGGTGACCTGCCGGTTTCCGATGACGCCGTGCGCGGCTGCTTCGTCGCAGCGGTCGCCGCGCTGCGTGAGTCGCCCGAGTTCCGACATGCCACTGCGCAGCGTCGCGAGCTGTTGCTGCTGGGCAGTCTGACCCATGCACTGCTTGACGCGGCGCTGCTGCGCGAGCAGTTGCATCGCCGCGAGCAATGGGCCGCCACCGCGGCCGATCGCGCGATCGCGAAGGCGGCCGGGGTTTGACGCCGCCGGCAAGTACACACCCCGACGAAAACTGTCCCCACCTCGCACCAGCCATGAAGAAGCCCCTTCAGAAACTCCTCAAACGGGCCTGCGCCAACCCGCGCATTCCATTGGCCGTCCTCCTGGTCGCCGCGTTGGTGCTCGGCCTGACCGAGCTGAATCAACGCGCCGCACGGGAATCCGACGCTCGCAAGAGCCCGGAGGCCCTGCAACTCGAGAAGAACCCCGAGGAATGGCTTGCCCACCAACAGAACGCGTCGCATTTCCGGCGTGCGCTCGAGGCGCACAGCTTGGCGCTGGTCGGACTCGCCAATGGCCAAAGCGGCGTGGTCCTGTACACGCTGAAGAATGGCGAGAAGGCGAGCGCAACGGTGCCCGGCTGCACGGCCCTCGGCTGCGCCGGCACCGCCCTGGAGAGGCTGGGCGACAAGAGCGCCGAGGCGGGTTTCACGCTGGTTGGCGTCGATGTCGACGCACGTACCGCGAGCCACCGGATATTGGACGTCATCAACAGCCTGTTGTCGCCGCTGATCCTGCTCGCGACGATGATCGGAGCGCTTTTCGTCGGCTTGAAGCTGCAGGCCGGCATTGGCGGTGCGGCCTCGCGGCTATCGATACGGCCCGAGACGCAGTTCACTGATGCGATTGGCAACGAGGAAGCGAAGGCTGCGCTGAACCGCGTGAAGGCCTTCATGCGCGACCCGGCCCAGTATGCAAAGCTGGGGGCCTCGGCGCCGCGCGGTGTGCTCCTGGTCGGACCACCGGGCACCGGCAAGACCTTGCTCGCCAAGGCACTGGCCGGCGAGAGCAAGGCCAACTTCATCGCGGTGGACGGCTCCTATTTCACCGCGATGTTCTATGGCGCAGGCGTCAGCAAGGTCAAGGAGCTGTTCAAGCTTGCCCGCAAGAGTGCGCCTTGCGTGCTCTTCATCGACGAGGTCGACGGCATTGGCAAGCGCACGCGAGGCGGCGGGGGCGGTGGGGCCGAGTCGGAGCTGAATCGCATCATCAACCGCGTGCTGGTCGAGATGGACGGTTTCGAGCCGCTCGACAACGTGGTCGTGGTCGCCGCGACGAATCACGAAGACAACATCGACGAGGCGATGCGCCGCCCTGGGCGATTTGACATGCTGGTGCGGCTCGGACTGCCCACGCTGCCGGAGCGGCAGCGACTGTTCGAGCTCTACCTCGGCAAGGTCACGCACGACGGCCGCGCCGATACCGCGGCACTGGCGCGCATGACCGGTGGCATGTCGCCGGCGGAGATTGCCAACACGGTGAACAAGGCGGCGTCGAGCGCAGCCGAGGCGCATGCCGATCACGTCAGCGCCGAGCACCTGCTGCGGGCCATCGAAACCCACCAGCTCGGCGGCGAGGTGTCGTCGGTGAAGGACCTGCTGAGCGACGAGACGCGCACCCGCCTCGCGTATCACGAGTCCGGCCACGCGCTGGTCGGCCATTGGATGAAGGCCGGCCTTGTCGAGCGCGTGACGATCGAGCCGCGCGGCCAGGCGCTGGGCGTCACCTACATCACGCGCGAGAGCGAAGACCCGCTGTACAAGCAGGCCGAACTCACGAGCCGACTGGCGATGCTGCTGGCAGGGCGCGAGACTGAACTGCTGGTGTTCGACAGCGTCTCGAGCGGCGCGTCCGACGACCTGAAGCGCGCCACCGAACTGGCCATCAGGATGGTCGGTTCGCTCGGGTTCAGCGAGGCCTTCGGCTTGCTGAGCGTGGCCGGTGTGCCCAAGGAATTGCTGGGACCGGACATCCAGGGTGCGGTGCTGAACGAAGCCCGTTCTCTGCTCGAACGAAGCCAGGCCACCTGCCAGCGCCTGTTGCGGTCGAACCGCGCTCAGCTCGACGCGCTCGCGAAAGCCCTGCTTGAACGCGAGGTGCTGTGCGGAGAGGAACTCAAGGCCTTGCTCGGCGTTGCCGCGCCACTGGAACTGGCCGCAGCCTAGTACACGGCACGGCAGGCCATCGCCGTCGGCGGGCACCTTGTGCTGATCGCCGCGGAGATCCAGAACTTCCAGACCATCCCGATCGGCCCAGAGCTGTTCGACCCGCGCGCTACAGCCCGCCGGACCGCGTCGACGGTCCGAAGTGTGCTTCGCTGGCGTGCAGGATCCAGCGATCGACCACTTCCAGCAGTTGCCGCGCCAGCACGGGCTTGGTCAGGAAGTCGTTCATGCCGGCCGCCAGACAGGCGGTGCGGTCTTCCTCGAACGCATTCGCGGTCAGCGCCACGATGGGCACGTGTTCGCCATAGGCGCCGACCGCCCCGGCGCGGATCAGGCGCGTCACGGCCAGGCCGTCCATGTCAGGCATCTGCCAGTCCATCAGCACCAGGTCGAAGCTGTGTTCGCGCAGCAGCGCCAGCGCGTGGCCGCCGTCATCGGCCGTCAGGACACGGTAGCCGGCGCCTTGCAGCATCGACCCGACGATCAGCTGGTTCGTCGGATCGTCCTCGACGACCAGGATCAGCCCGGACACCTCCGCGTCGTCCGGAGCGGCATGGTCCGCGCGGGTGCCGGCACCATGGCCGACACCGAGCCGGCTCACCAGCGCGCCACGCAACACCGGCTTCACCAGCCCGCGCGGCAGGCCGAAGCGGTGTCGCTCGACGCTCTCCGCGGCGGAATCGGACCGGTTCATTTCGATCAGGCGCCCCGCGGTGATCCATTCGCCGGCGTGCTCCAGCAGTTCGGTGCACGCTGCCGAGTCGGTCGCGACCAGCAACCACGGCAAGACCCCTGCGGCGTCTCGCGCTGGCGCGCCCGCCACCCATCCACGCAGGTCCGCCAAGGTGCAGATCCGCTCGCCGTGGCAGCCGCTGCGCATCAGCAATGTCGCGAGGGCCCCCGCGCTGCCGGCATGCGGCTCGAAGTACAGCACGTGGTGGCCGAGCGGCGCAGCGCCGACGATGTGCGTCGCGGGCTCCGCCAGCGCGATCTCGAAGTTGAACTCCGCGCCTTCGCCCGGTGCGCTGCACACAGTGATGTCACCGCCCATCGCGCGCACCAGGCGGCGCGAGATGGCCAGGCCCAGGCCTGTGCCGCCGAAGCGGCGCGTTGTCGTCTCGTCAGCCTGTCGGAACGGTTCGAAGATCTCGTGGTGCTTGCTGGCGTCGATGCCGATGCCGCTGTCGCGGACCGAGACGCGCACCCGGCCCGGCACCGACCCGAGCGACGCGTGCATCACGACCTCGCCGCGCGCGGTGAACTTGACGGCGTTGCCGAGAATGTTCAGCACGACCTGACGCAGCCGCATCGCATCGCCGTTGCACCACACCGGAAGGCCCGGGTCGATGATGCCGCAGATCGTCAGGCCCTTGGCGCGGGCGGCGACGGCCGCCGTCGCCAACGCCGCCTCGAGGCAATCGGCGAGGTTGAAGTCGTCGCACGACACCGGCAGTTCGCCGGCCTCGATGCGCGACACGTCCAGCACGTTCTCGATCAGGCCCAGCAGGTTGATGCCGCTGCTGCGCACGATCTCCACCAGATGCGCCTGTTCGAGTTCGGCATCCGACTGCTGCAGCAATTGGGCCGCGCCGATCACCGCGTTCAGCGGCGTGCGCAGTTCGTGGCTCATGTTGGCCAGGAAGCTGGTCTTGGCGCGTGACGCGCTCTCGGCCCGCTCCTTCTCGCGCCGCAGGTCGCGGGTGCGGTCGGCCACCCGCGATTCCAGCGTCAGCACCGCGGCCTCCAGCGACTTGTCGCGCGCCTGCAACTCGTCGAGCATGCGGTTGAACGCGCCGACGGCATGCCCGACCTCGTCGTCGCCGCCGCCCGTGAGCCGCTGCGAGTAGTCCTTCGTCTGTGCGATCGCGGTGGACGCGTCGGCGAGTGCGGCCACCGGGTCCGTGATGTGCCGGGCGGTGCGGCGCGCGATGGCCAGCGCGACCAGCAGGCCGAGCAGGGTCCCGGTCAGGATGGCCGCGAGCTGCAGGGTCAGGCTCCGATAGACGCTGTCCAGGCTCTGGCGCAACTCGACACGCCCGAGCGTCTCAGCCGTGGGCCCGATCCACTTCTCGACGACGAGATCGTTGCCGAGGAGGCGTTCACGCATCGGTGCCGTGCCCGGCGGCCCGATGTAACGGGCGACCAGCCGGTTGTGCTTGTCGTAGACAGTTGCGGAACGGACGTCCGAGCGTGCACGCAGCATGCTCAGCGTGTCGCCGGCGGCCTTGTCGTCGTCGAACGCGAGCGGCACCTCAAGCGCATAGGCCAGCGTGCCCGCGAGTTCATTGGCCTCGGCACGGACGCGCGCCGGTTCGAACCAGACGCCCGCCGCAATGACGGCCGCGACCCCGAACAGCGCCGTGGTGCCCGCGCACAAGGCCTGCAGCAGCGCCAGTCGCAGGCGCAGCGGAACATGACGGCTCATCGAAGATTCACCCCGGCTATTGCCTCACCTGGCGCGCCAGCTTCAGAACGCCAGGATTCACGCCGAGCCCGGCGTCGCGCAGTGCGACCAGATTGAAGTCGAAGCGCAGCGCATTGTCGACCTGGACGATTTCCACCATGCCACCATCGCTGACAAAGCCGTCCTGCGTGCCGACGGTGAATGCCGGCTCCCCGGCCAGGCCCTTGAGCATGCGATCGATGCGCAGCCCTCCACTGTCGTCGACGAACAGGACATGGCAGCTCTTCGCGACGACATTCGGGTTGATCAGCGTCTGCACCGGGTGCGCCCCGACGAATGCGATCTGCGGGCTCTGGAACGCGCGCTCCACCGTCAGGCTGCTCGCGAACACGCAGAGCCGCAGCGGCGACGTCTCGTTCTCGAACGTTGCCGGCGGCCATTGCACGAACCTGGCCAGCGTGGCGACGAGCTTGGCCTTCGCGGCCGCGTCACCGCCTGCGGACTGGGCGTGCGCCGTGCCCAACCCCGCGGCCAGCGCGCATCCGAGCAACGCGCGTCGAACGCCGCGCCAGCTCCGTTCGCGCACCGGCGCCATATCAGAATGCCCAGCCCAGCTGCAGCCGGATCTCGCGCCCGTCCTGGCGAATCGCGTCCTGCCGGAGCTCCGGACCTGCCGGGTCCAGGTGGTGTTCATCGCCGAGGTTGTAGACGCCGAGCGCGACCGACCAAGGCTTGCCCGGCGGCGCGTAGCTCAGATGGGCATTCGCGTGGAAGTATCCGCCGATCCGGGCATTGCTGCGCGTGAGTCGGCTGCTGACGTATTGGGCATTCAGGCCCAGGGTGGAGCCCGCCACCGGGCCGGGCAAGGTCCAGGCGAGCTTCGCCAGCGTGCTCGGTGCGCCGCTCAGCCGTGCGCCGGTACTCTGGTCGGTCGCGAGCTGGTGCGACCCGCTGATGCGCAACTGCCCGCCGCCTGCCATCACCCAGGTCGCGACCAGGTCGATGCCGCGCGATCGCAACTCGCCGCGATTGCGAAAGACGTTCAGGCCATCTTCATCCGTCATCAGCTCGACGAGATCGGCGATCCGGAACGAGTAGGCTGACGCCTCCAAGGTCAGATCCGGTGCGGGCCGCCAGATGGCCAGCAGCTCGTGCGAGTGCAGGGCTTCGGGCTTCAATCCTGGATTCACCTTCTGCGTGTCGTCGAAATAGAACCTCTCGAACGCATTGGCCTCGCGAAACGCGCTCCCCTGGGTCCATTTCAGTGTCCAGGCCGGATCCGGGGTCCAGATCGCGGCCAGGCGGGGCGACGTGGTCGTCTGCCCGTCGATGCGCCGATCGGCGCGGGCGCCAATGTTCAGCAGCACCGAGGGCGTCAGCTGCCATTCGTCAGCGACGAAGACGGCGTGGCGGTCCGAGCTGATGTTGAAGTCGGTCTGCACCCGGGGCTGAGGCGAGAGCGTCTCCGATCGGATCGACTGCCGCAGGTTGTGCTGGAACTCGACCCCCACCGTCAATCGATGGCCCGCCCAGCGCAGCCACGAGTAACGGAGCTCGCCCGAGACGGCATCCGCATCGTCGGCCTCCTTCCCGTCGCTCGCGCCATCGACCGATGCGGTGGTGGTTCGCTCGCGAAACTGATAGCGCTCGGCGCCGAGCCGCGCATGCAGCTCCTGGTCACCGTCCCAGCGGCGGGCGAAGTCCACGTTGAGGAACGCATAGCGGTCGGTCCACGGGTTCGGGGTGTTGAAGACGGCGTCGTACGACGCCGTCGGGATCTCCTTCACGCGCTCCGACACGCCGCCGGTGACCGTGAACTCGGCCCAGCGCGCCTTGGCGAAGAGCTTGTTCGCGCGTTCGCCATCGGCCCGTTGCGCGACCCCGAAGTTGGTGCTCGGCGCATCGAACTCCGGAAAGTAGAGATCCCGCCCCGGCCGGCGTTCCGAGCTGTAGCCGAGCAGCATGCGGCCACCCGCCAGTTCGCCGCCCCAGGTCGTGCTGAGTTTGCGGTTGGCGTTCGTCCCCAGCTCGACGGTCGACCTGAACCCGGGCAGCTGCGACGGTGTGCGCGTGATCACGTTGACCACCCCCAGCACGGCACTCGACCCGTACAAGGCCGACCCCGGACCGGGCACGTATTCGACGCGATCGATCAGGCCGACATCGAGCGGAAACTCGCGACCCAGCGGGCCGCCTTCGTAGAGCGCGTCGTTGATGCGCGCACCGTCGATCATGACCAACACGCGCGAGTTGAAGTCACCGGGGCGGTTGATGCCGCGCACGCCGCCGTAGACGTAGGCGCGGTCGTATTGCAGGTGGATGCCCGGCATGCTCTCGAGCACCTCGGCCAGCGTGCGGTAGCCTTGCGCACGGATCTCGCCGCCGGTGCGAACCACCACCGCGGCCGGCGCGCTCTCCACATCCTGGGGGTGTTTGGAAGCTCCGGCGGAGCGGCCGTCGCCGTAGACGGGCTGCGCCAGCACGCCTTCCAGGTCCCCCAGTGCGGGCATGCGCGAGGGCTCGACAGGGCCTTGCTGCGCCCGCGCGGCCGTCGCGACAATGCATGCGGCACCGATGACGGCGAAGTCGCGGGACAACTGCCGCAGACGCCATCGAATTGGCGCGAGCATCGGAGGGGCGGGGTGTGGCATGGACGGGGGGATCTGAGCAGCGATTGTCCGTTCCGGGCCCCCCGTCAATACCCCGAAAACCAGTGCTAGTTCCGGTCAATCCAGATCTGAGGCTTTCGCACGTCAAGGCAGACTTCGGCGGAAAGGTCGGGGTGACGAACATCAGTCCAACCGACACCACTCGATTTGGGCTGGGTTATGCCTATGGCGAGGCGGCCTGTTTCGACCTCCATTGCGCGGTATGCTGGTGTCTCTCCCAGGCAGATCGAAGACGGTGAAATCGTGGCGATGGCAGCGAGCGCGGCGAACGATACGAGCAGGACGGCGCAGTCGGTCCTCGTCGTCGACGACGTGTCCATGAACCTGGAAATCATCACCGCTCAACTCGAAAAGCACGGCTACGTCGCGCTTGTGGCGCGCAGCGGACAGGAGGCGGTCGAGCGCGCAGAGTTGGCGCGTCCCGATCTGATCCTGCTGGATGTCGTCATGCCCGGCATTGACGGATTCGAAACGTGTCGGCGCCTGAAGCAGCGCGAGGCAACGCGCGACATTCCGGTCATCTTCATGACGGCGTTGACAGCGACCGATGACAAGATCGAGGGCTTTCGCGTCGGTGCGGTCGACTACGTGACCAAGCCGCTCAACGCCGAGGAAGTGGCGACACGGGTCGACACGCATCTGAAGCTGGATGCACTGCGCCAGCAGCAGGCCGCACAGAACCGGCAGCTGCGCGAGGAGATCGCCGCGCGCGAACAGGACATGCGCTTCAAGCGGGAAGAGGCACGCGAGGAGGAACGCAAGCACATCGCCCGTGAGTTGCACGACGAACTGGGTCAGCACCTGTCCGCAATTCGCCTGGAGCTGTCGTTCGTGCGCATGCGCTGGGGCGCGGACAACCCGGAACTTCGCGAGAAGGTGCAGTCTGTGCAGAAGTCCATTGACGGCGTCATCTACGTGGTGCGAGACCTGGTCACGCGCCTGCGGCCCGTGGTACTGGACTTGGGCATCGCTTCCGCACTGGAATGGCTGGTCGGCGAGTTCCGGACGTCGAGCCGAGCGCGGTGCGACTTGCGGATCGACGAACAGGTCGCGGATCTCAGCTCATGGCAGACCAGCACCGTGTTCCGCCTGGTGCAGGAGTCGTTGACGAACATCGGCCGGCACGCGCAGGCGCGCAACGTGCAGGTGTCACTGCAGCGGCGACCAGACGCCTATGTGCTGGCGGTGTGTGACGACGGCGTGGGCTTCGACCCGACGAAGATTGGTCTCAAGTCCCTGGGCATACAGGGCATGCGCGAGCGCGCCCAGATGCTCGACGGCCGCCTGGATCTGCACACGGGGCCGGGCGAAGGCACAAACATCGTTGTCACATTTCCAACCAACGCCGTGGCCGCGTGAGCGGATTGTCCGGCAAGGTTGGAGCGTCTCGCATGCGCCTGTCCGCAGCCCGGATCACGCGGCACTCGTGCTTTCGAGTGCCTGAAGCTCGTCGATGACCTCGTCAAGCTGGTTCGACACCTTGTGCACCATGGTGTCGACGTCCGCGCCGGGTGCTCCCTCCAGGCAATCTCGCTCCAACGCCGCTGCCGCATCCTGCAGCGCGGGCATGCCGAGTGTCCCGGCCGCGCTCTTCAGGTCGTGGACTGCACGCATCGCGGTGGTGGTGTCGCCCGCGGCGCGTGCGGCGCGAAAACGCTGCACGAAGTCAGCCTCGCGTTCGCGGAACAGGCGCAGCATGCGGCGGTAGAACGCGCCGTCGTCACCGGTGTTGGCGAGTCCGCTACGCGCGTCGATACCGGGCAGGTCGAACAAGGGGTTCGTGCGCGCGCCGTCGTCCCCCGCTGCCACGGACCGAGTTGGTTTCACCCATTTGGCGAGGGTGGCGAACATTTCATCGACGACGAT
>JBDUAG010000062.1:0-11827 GCA_040004785.1 Burkholderiales bacterium
GCCGCGTGGTCGACATGGCGCACGCGGTCGGCGTGTCGGTCGAAGGCGAGCTGGGCTGCCTGGGTTCGCTCGAGTCCGGCCTGGCGGGCGAGGAAGACGGCTCGGGTGCAGAAGGGCAGCTGACGCACGAGCAACTGCTGACCGACCCGCAGCAGGCTGCCGACTTCGTCGCGCGGACCGGCGTCGACGCGCTCGCGATCGCGATCGGCACCTCGCACGGCGCGTACAAGTTCAGCCGCCAACCGACGGGCGACATCCTCGCGATCGACCGCATCAAGCAGATCCACGCGCGCATTCCCGACACCCATCTGGTGATGCACGGCTCGTCGTCGGTGCCGCAGGAATGGCTGGCGATCATCCGCGAGCACGGCGGCGAGATCAAGGAGACCTATGGCGTGCCGGTCGAAGAGATCCAGGAGGGCATCCGCTTTGGGGTGCGCAAGGTCAACATCGACACCGACATCCGCCTCGCGATGACCGGCGCGATGCGGCGTGCGATGGGCCGCGACCGCGCCGAGTTCGACCCGCGCAAGTTCCTGAAGGACGCGACGGCCGCGGCGCGCGATGTCTGTATCGATCGATTCGAAGCCTTCGGCTGCGCCGGCATGGCGTCGCGGATCAGGCCGGTCGCGCTGGAGGTCGGGGCGCGACGCTACGCCTGATCCTCGCGGTGGCGCAGTGGCGCCGAAAGCGCCGCTGGACGCTTGCGTTTGGCTCCGGCCAGAATGCGTGCGATGAATCCTCTTCTGCACGACGCTGCGCTGCGCGCCTCGCGCTACCTCGCAGGCCTTGACGATCGTCCCGTGCACCCGGGGGCCGACGCGGTCACGCGACTGGCCGAACTCGATCGACCCATGCCCGAGCACCCGCAACCCGCCGACGTGGTGCTGCGGCAACTCGACGACCTCGGCTCGCCGGCAACGATGGCGAGCGCCGGCGGGCGCTTCTTCGGCTTCGTCGTCGGCGGCGCGCTGCCGGTCAGCGTCGCCGCGAATTGGCTTGCCACCGCCTGGGATCAGAACGCCGCCGGTCCGGCCGCGGCGCCCGGCACCGCGGCCTTCGAGTTGGCCGCGCTGCGCTGGTTGCTCGACCTGCTCGACTTGCCGCGTGACGCGGCGGGCGCCTTCGTCAGCGGCACGACGATGGGCAACCTGTGCGCGCTGGCCGCCGCGCGCCATGCCGTGCTCGAGCGCGCTGGCTGGGACGTCGAGGCCGACGGCCTGTTCGGCGCGCCGCCGATCACGATGGTCGTCGGCGCCGAGGCGCACCCCACGCTGTTCAAGGCCCTGGGTGTGCTCGGGTTGGGACGCAGCCGCGTCGTCACGGTGCCGGTGGACGGGCAAGGGCGCATGCGCGCCGAACGCCTGCCGCGGCTGAACGGGCCGAGCATCGTTTGCGTGCAGGCGGGCAACGTCAACACCGGCGCCTTCGATCCGTTCGCCGAGCTGTGCGAGCAAGCCCACTGCGACGGCGCATGGGTTCATGTGGACGGCGCGTTCGGACTGTGGGCACAGGCCGCGCCGGCCCAGCGCCACTTGTGCGCGGGCGTGAACCTGGCCGACTCCTGGGCCACCGATGCGCACAAGTGGCTGAACGTGCCCTACGACAGCGGACTGGCGTTCGTGCGCGATGCGAACGCGCTGCGCGCCGCGATGTCGGTGACCGCGGCGTACTTGCCGGCGTCGGGTGGCGCCCGGGCGGCGTCGGACTTCACGCCCGAGTTGTCGCGCCGCGCTCGTGGCGTGGATGTGTGGGCCGCGCTGTCCGCGCTCGGTCGCAGCGGCGTGGCGGCACTCGTGGAGCGCTGCTGCGCCCACGCGCGCCGCTTCGCGCAGGGGCTGCGCGCCGCCGGCTTCGAGGTGCTCAACGAGGTCGTGCTGAATCAGGTGCTGGTGCGCTTCGGCGACGCGCAGGCCACGCGCGACGTGATCGACGCGCTGCAGGCCGACGGCACCTGCTGGTGCGGCCTCACGCAGTGGCAGGGGCAGGTGGCGATGCGCATCAGCGTGTCTTCCTGGGCGACGACCGATGCCGACGTTGAGCGCAGCCTGGCCGTGATCGTGCGTTTGGCGAACGGTCGGGCCTCAGAACGCCGGCCGCCTCAATCCCAGTAGCCCACGCGCGCGCTCGCGTCGTGCAGCCGCGCCTCAAACGCGCGGTCGATCGGCTCGCCCTTCTCGTACGGCGGGCCGTTCTTGACCTGCTCGCGCGTCAGCTTGACCCAGACCGTCTTCTCGGCCCACTCGATGCGCTCGATCCAGTGCGTGCCGATCAGCACCCGCTTGCCGCCGGGCCACCAGTTTCTGGTGTCGATCACCAGGTAGCGGATGGCCCAGGATTGATCTTCGAACAGGAAGTCCTCGACGTGCCCGATGCTGTCGTCGCTGGCCTGGATGTCGTAGCCCTGCACGCTGGCGCTGCTGCGCAGGTGCGTGTCCTCGGCAGGCACGGCCTTGTCGAGCCTCGCACGTTCGGCCGCGGCCTGCTCGGGCCCCACCAGCGCCGAAGGGATTACCGGCATCGCCGTCATCGCCCACAACGTGTCGCCGCCCCAATAGGCCGGGTAGGCGTAGTAGTCGAGGTGGGCCTGCTCCTGCTGCCGCGACACCGGCTTGTGCGTGTCGATGTCCGGGCTGTTCTCGACCTGGACCCGGGTCAGCGCCACGTCGATGTTCTTGGCCTGGTCCAACGGCTGATTGACGGCGTAAGGCGAGATCAGCACCTCGCGGCCGGACAGCCAGGTGCCGGTATCGACGATGAGGTATCGGATGGCCCAGGCATGGTCGTCGAAATAGACCTCTCTGACATGCCCGATCACGCCATCGGTCGCGGTGACGGTGGATCCATTCAGGTGGCTGACGCTGTTCATCATGGGGTGCTCCTTGGACGCGGCAGCGTGCTGTCGCCGCAACATCGCAGCCTAGGATGCGTGGGAACGCGCGTCGCGCGGAAGTCAGGCCGTGCTGCCGTAGGACGACAGGCAGTCCGGCCCGCGACGGGCGCACGATCGCCCGCCGCGATAATCTGCAGCCCCGCACCGGCTCGTCAGCCGCGTCGGGCCGACGCCATGTCCATCACGCCGATCACGAATTCGACCGCCCCGCCCGCGCCATCGCGGCGAGCCTTGCGCACCTGGGCGCGCGACTTCCTTCCAGCGCGCATGACCGTCGATGCGCGCGAACGCGCGCGGGTAGCGCTGGGCGCCGCGGTTGGCATGTTGTTGACGGGCCTGCTGTGCCGCGCCGCCGGCGCCAACGCGGCGGCGGTGCCGTGGCTGGTGGCGCCGATCGGTGCCAGCGCCGTGCTCGTGTTCGGCGTGCCCGGCAGCCCGATGGCGCAACCCTGGGCGGTGGTTGCCGGCAATGTCGTGTCCGCGCTCGTGGGCATCGTCTGCGTGCAAACCTTGGGCGTCGGGCCGGAGTCCGCGGCGCTGGCGGTAGGGCTCGCGATCGCGCTGATGTTCGCGCTGCGCTGCCTGCATCCACCAGGCGGTGCGTGTGCGCTGCTGATGGTGATGACCGGCGTCAGCGACCTTCATTTCGCGCTTTCGCCGGTGATGCTGAATTCGGTCGTGCTGGTTGCTGCGGGCATCGCCTACAACAGCGCCACGCGCCGACGCTACCCGCACGGCCAGCACGCGGCTGCCGCAGCGCCGCCCGACGCGGGCGCACCGCTGTTCAGCGAGGCCGACCTGGACGCCGTCATCGCGCGCCACAACCAGGTGCTGGACATCGGCCGCGACGAGTTGCAAACGCTGCTCGGCCAGGCCGAGCTGCAGGCCTACCAGCGCAAGATGGGTGAGATCCGGTGTGTCGATGTCATGTCGCGCGATGTCGCGGTCGTGGCATTCGGGACGCCGCTTCAGGATGCCTGGGCGCTGCTTCGGGCGCGCGGCATCAAGGCCCTGCCGGTGGTCGATCGGGCCTCGCGCATCGTCGGCATCGTCACGCTGGCCGACTTCCTGCGTGGCGCCGAACTCGACCTGCACTCCGGGTGGGCGGATCGGCTGCGTTCGATGCTGCGTGCGACGACCACATCGCATTCCGACAAGGCCGAGGTGGTTGGCCAGATCATGACGCGCACGGTGCGGGTCGCGAGCGCCGATCGGCCGCTCGGCGAGCTCGTGCCGTTGTTCGCCGACACCGGCCACCACCACATCCCGATCATCGACGCCGAGCAGCGCTTGGTGGGCATCATCACCCAATCCGACCTCGTCGCGGCGCTTTGCAAGGGGCCGGCGCTCAAGCCCGGCTGAACAGCAGCACCGAGTTCGTGCCGCCGAAGGCGAACGAATTGCTGATGGCCGCCGCCAGCCCCGGCGCGGCGCTGCCTGTCGCGCGCACCAGGTTCATCGCGCACGCCGGATCGATCGCCTCGCCATGCGCGTTGGGCGGCAACTCGCCGCGTTGCAGCGCCAGCACCGTGACGACGGCCTCGAGGGCGCCGGCCGCGCCAAGCAGGTGGCCGTGCAGCGCCTTGGTCGAGCTGACGCGCAACTGATCGAACGCGTCGCCCCAGACGGCGGCCAGCGCGTCGCGCTCGACCACGTCGCCGATGCGCGTGGCCGTGCCGTGCGCGTTGCAATAGCCGACGTCGCGCGGCTGCAGGCCGGCTTGGCGCAGGGCTGCACGCAGCGCGCGTGCCTGGCCGGGCGCGTCGGGCTTGGTCAGGTGGGTGGCATCGCAGCTGATGCCCCAGCCGGTGAGTTCGGCGTAGCGGCGCGCGCCGCGGCGGCGCGCACGCTCTGCCGATTCGAGGACCAGGAAGGCGGCGCCTTCGCCGAGGCAGAAGCCGCTGCGCTCGCTCGCGAACGGCCGCACGGCGCGCGCGGCCTCGCCGGGCGCGAATGTCGCCAGCGTCTGCATCGCCTGCCACGCGAGCACGACGCCGGGCACGATCAGCGCTTCGCTGCCGCCGGCGATCGCCAGATCGACATCGCCCCGCTGCACCGCCTTGGCCGCTTCGGCGATCGCCACTGCCGAGGAGGCGCAGGCCACCGAGTACGTCAGCACCGGGCCGTGCACGCCGTGGCGCATCGCCACCTGCGCCGCCGGCGCGTTCGGCATGAAGGCGGGGATGGTCAGCGGCGGCACGCGCCCGCCGCCGGCATAGGCGGTTTCGAGCGCCGCCGCACCACCCATGCCGCAACCGGCGAAGACGCCGATGCGTTCGGGGTCGACATCACCGGCTGCGCCGGCATCGCGCATCGCCAGATCGGCCGCCGCCACAGCGAGCTGGCTGACGCGATCGACACCGGCGAGTTGCAGCTTGGTGAACCAGCGCAAGGCGTCGAAGGCCGCCGTCGCCGCCGCCGCAGGCTTCGGCAGATCGGGGAATATGGGTTGGACGGCGGACTCGCCGCGCATCAGGGCAGCAAACACCGCCTGCGGGTCATCGCCGTGCGGCGACACGACCCCCAGACCAGTGACGGCGACCGTGTTCATTGGACTGCCCTCGTGCTGCGCACTGCGGTGTTCGCCTTGGGAACGGCCCGGCGGCTCACGCCGGCTTCTTTGCCGCGACCAGCTTGTCCACCAGCACGGACAGCTGGGCCAGCGTGTCGATGTTCGAGTCTTCGTCCGACATCGAGATGCCGAAACGATCCTCGATCGCGAACAGGAATTCGACCAGGGCCAGCGAGTCGAAACCCTTCTCCCGCATCGACGCATTCGGGTCGAGGGCCGCGGCGTCGATATCGAATTTTTCGTGGACCAGGTCCTGCAATTCCTTCAGCGAACTCATGTGCTCTCGTGTGTTTTGATCATCATATCCGTCCGATCCGCCGGCCGGGCGCGGGGCGCCAGCGCAGCGACGGCCATGCAAAGGCGATGCCCAGCAGCGCGCCGGCGGCCACATCGAGCACCACATGCTGCTTGACCAACAGCGTCGAGGCGGCGATCGCGACGAACCAGGCGCGGTTGGCCAGGCGCAAGGCGCCGGGCGCGCCGGCCCGCCGCAGCACGTCCTCGAGTCGGATCACCGTGAACATCGCGATCGCCACATGCATCGAGGGGCAGGCGTTGCCGGCGGCGTCCACGCCCTGCAGGGTCGCGAAACCGGCGAAGCCGGTCACGTCGATCAGCAGCGGCGGCACCTGGGTCGGCCAGAAGTAGAAGCAGGCCAGGCCCGTCAGGCACAACGCGGCGGCCCACAGCCCGTACACGACCAGCTCGACGAACGTCCTCTGCAGCCCGGGCGCCGTGCCGACGTAGACCCACAGCGAGAGGTAGGCGAACAGCGCCTGCGGCTGGAACGGGATCAGGTGATCGAGCGCGGTCAGCGGCATCACCAGCACCGGATGGACCGGGTGCCGGAGCAGGTGGAAGTAGGCGATGAAGAAAAGCCAGGTGAAGCCAGTGATGCCGACCAGCTTCAGCACCAGCATGTGGCGCATGCGCAGCCCGATCTCGGTCGTCCAGGCCCGCGGGGAGGGGGGTGCGACGGGCAACTTGATCGGGTCGGTGGCGGTGTCCAAGCCCGCGATCTTGCCTGACACCGGAAACTCCCCCCGGACCGGTTGCGGATACTTACCCAGCGCCGGGGCTTCGCACCGAGAATGCAGGACCGCCCCGCGTTCGTGGGCCAGCTGTTGTGTCAACGCCATGCGCCTACTTCACCCCTTCGCCGCCAGCCTCGCGGGCGCGCTCATCGCGGGCTGCCAGACCACGCCGTCCACCACGGCGACGACCGGCGCGCCGGCACCCTCCACGCCGATGCAGCCGCGGCAACCGGCGGCCAATCCTGCGACCAAATCGGCATCGACCAAGGCCAATCTGGCGATCGAGAAGCTGCGGCTGGCCGAGTTGTTCCGCGGCACGCCGGTGGTGTTCGCGCTGCAGCCCGATGGCAGCATGCGGGTCGAGGTGCCGTTGCAATACTCGTTCGACGCGGGCAAGGCGGTGGTCAAGCCGCCGCTCGCCGCGGTGCTCGACCGCATCGCCGCCGGGCAGCGCGACGAATTGACCCAGGTCGTGGTGCACGCGCCGGGCGAAGCCGCCGCGAAGGCGCTCGCTGGCGAACGCGCCGCGAGCGTGCGCGAGTACCTCGTCGGGCACGGGCTGCCCGAGCCGCGCGTTGCGGTCGCTGCCGCGGTGGGTGCGGCGGTGGTGCGCATCGTCGTCGCCGACGCGGCGCCGATGTGACGCTACTTGCGAACGAAGCGCACGATCATCTCGGCGCTGCCCGAAGACCAGCTCGGCGGTAGTTTCTCAATCGCCTGACCACTTGAAGGGAGCCTCGCCATGATCAGCGGCAAGACCGCACTCATCGCCCACCTCGGCTACCCGACCGAGGCCTTCAAGGCGCCGATGATCTACAACCCGTGGTTCGAGAAGCAGGGCATCGACGCGGTCGTCATGCCGATGGGCGTGAAGCCCGACGACTACCCGGCCACGCTCGCGGCGCTCGCCCGCGTCACCAACCTGCGCGGCGCGCTGGTGACGATGCCGCACAAGGTGACGACGCTCGCGCTCGCCGACGAGGTCACGCCGACGGCGCGCATCGCCGGCGCCTGCAACGCGCTGCTGAAGCGCGCCGACGGCACGCTGCTCGGCGACCAGTTCGATGGCGCCGGCTTCGTGCGCGCCGCGCTGCGCAAGGGCCGACGCATGCAGGACGCGAGCGCGCTGGTGGCCGGCTGCGGCGGTGTCGGTTCGGCGATCGCCGCCTCGCTTGCCGCGGCGGGTGTGGCGCAGATCGCGCTGTACGACAACCGCGGCGAGTCGGCCGACGCCCTCGCCGGCCGCCTGAAGGAGCACTACCCGGCGCTGGTCGTGCGCACCGGCTCGAACGACCCGGCGGGGTTCGACATCGTCGTCAACGCGACGCCGGTCGGCATGAACGACGACGATCCGTTGCCGCTGGACATCGCCCGCGTCGCACCCGAGACCTTCGTCGGCGAAGTCGTGATGAAGGCCGAATACACGCCGCTGCTGCGCGCCGCGAAGGCCAAGGGCTGCGTGGTGCAGGTCGGCACCGACATGCTGTTCGAGATGATCCCGGCCTACCTCGAGTTCTTCGGCTTCGGCACCGCCACGCCGGACGAACTGCGCGCCGTGTCGCAAATCAAATACTGAGGGACCGCGAAGACCGCGCCGGCCTAACGGCGCGCGAGTTCGATCCGGCCGGCATGCGCGCTGGCGAGCCGGCGTGTCTGCGCGATGCTGGCCTGGACTTCGCGTTCCATCGAGCTGTTCGGTGGCTCGAGCTGTGCGAGGCGTTCCCAGTGCTGGATGGCGGCATCGTAGTCGCTGCGGTCGAGCGCAAGCGTGCCGGCCAGCGTCAGCGCGCGGGTGTTCTTCGGATCGATGCGCAGGGCGCGATCGACGAGACGTTGCGGGTCGTCCGCGATCGTGCGTTGGCTGGTCACGGCGGCTGAGAACGCGTACTCGGCCAGCAGCGCCGCGTCGTCGGAGTTCAGCCGCACAGCGTTGCGGAACGCCGAGACGGCCTGCGCGTGCAGGCCTTGCGCGGCGGACCAACGCCCCAGCGCCTGCCACCCCGCTGCGTCCACGGGATGTTCGGTCGGGCGCTCGGCAGCGCCCGACCCCGGGCTCGACGCTAGGGCATGGACGGCCGGGTGGGCGAACGAATCGGCCGAACCCAGCCAGGCGTATCCGCCGACCACCATCAAGAGGGCCAGCACCGTCGAAGCGGGCAGCACGAACAGTCGCATGGCGGCACTCCTGGGCTGGCGGTGAGGATCCGTTTGATTGCAAGACCCGGGCCGCGAAACGCCCCGACCTGGCCGCGCAGCCGGCGACGCCGGGCAGGGCGTTCGCAACCGATACATCCGGATACGAGCGAGCGTGAATTAATCACAAGCGCCGGGTTGCGCCTGCTCACACCTTTCGCAACCGCACGCATCTGCGCATAAAAAAGGTCGCTAACGTCACCAATCAAGCGCCGCCGTTGCGATTCGTGGAACAAATAGCGGCAGCTTTGCGCCTTTGCCGGGGCTAGGCGGATCCGGGCATGTGATCTGCGTTATGGAAAGCGGTTCGGCGCGATCTGTATCAAAAAAACATCGCCGACCACCTTCAGGGGACACGCAGCATGTTCGGCATTTCAAAGGTCCGGCACACACCAGCTCGCCTCGCGGCCGGGTTCCTTCAGCCCGTGGCTGCGGGGGCCTGGCTCAAGCGCGAAGAGGCCATCATGGGCACCGCGATCAGCGTCGAGCTGTGGGCCGACGACCGTGCCGAAGGCGAAGCGGCGATCGATGCGGTGATGGACGAAATGCACCGCATCGACCGCTGCATGAGCCCGCACAAGCCGACCTCCGAACTCTCGCGCATCAACCGTGACGCGGCGTTTGCACCGGTCTTGTTGAGCGCCGAGATGGCGCGGCTGCTGAAGCGCGCCAAGGAGTTCTCGGCGCTCTCCGACGGCGCGTTCGACATCACCTATGCGGTCGTCGGCCAGCTCTATGACTACCGCCAGGGCATCCGCCCGAGCGACGCCGCGCTGTCGCGCGCCCGCACGCTGGTCGGCTGGCGCAACTTGATCGTCGAGCCGCACCCGGTCGATCCGAACACCAGCACCGTGCGCTTCGCGCTGCGCGGCATGCGCATCGACCTCGGCGGCTTCGCCAAGGGCCACGCGGTGGACAACGCCACCAGGATCCTGCGCGCCCGCGGCGTTCAGCACGCCAACGTCAGTGCCGGCGGCGACAGCCGCGTCATTGGCGACCGCCGCGGCCGGCCCTGGACGATCGGCGTGCGCGATCCGCGGCGCCCCGGCGAGATGGTCGCGATGCTGCCTCTCGAGGACGTCTCGATCTCGACCTCGGGCGACTACGAGCGCTACTTCGATGCCGATGGCGTGCGCCATCACCACCTGATCGATCCGGCCACCGGCCGCTCGCCGCGCGGCGTGTGCAGCGTGACGATCCTCGCCGAGGACGGGCTCACGACCGAGGCGCTGTCGAAGTGCGTGTTCGTGCTCGGCGTCGAAAAAGGCCTGCGGCTGATCGAGTCGCAACCGGGTGTCGATGCCGTCGTCGTCGACGCCGCCGGGGCACTGCACTACTCCGCGGGCTTGCTCTACGCAGACCCGCAGACGCGTCAATAGAGTTCAAAAGACAACAAGCAGGAGAGGCCGATGAACAAGCTCTGGACACATGGTGCGACCCTTGGTGCGGTGGCGCTCGCCACGATGCTCGCTGCCTGCAGTGGCGGCAGCACGAGCGACTCGAACACCGTGACGGTGGCGGGTGACGTGCCGATCGCGTATGCGATGCGCGTCAACACGATCTCGATGAACCCCACCAACGGCGGGCCGACCGCGCCGGGCGGCGACCTGATGATCCGCGAGAAGTCGTCGGCCAGCGCCACCGAGCACAACATCACCGCGCAGTTCACGCAGGGCAAGGGCGATGCGACCGGCCCCGAGGTGTCGTACGACGGCAAGAAGATCGTGTTCGCGATGCGCTGCCCGACCGACAACACCTCGACCATCGACGGCAAGCCCGCCTGCACCGGCCACTGGAACATCTGGGAATACGACATGACGACCGGCGGCCTCGCCGGCGGCAGCTTCCGTCGCATCACCAGCTCGACCGATTCCGATGACGTCGATCCGGCGTACCTGCCCGCGGGCAAGGGCTATGTGTTCTCGTCGAACCGGCAGGACAAGTCGCACATCAACCAGGCGCTGGGCCAGACCTATTTCGCGCTCGACGAGTACGAGCGCGAGCGCGTGTTCAATCTGCACACGGTCGATTCGAAGGGCGAGAACCTGGCGCAGATCTCGTTCAACCAGAGCCATGACCGTAGCCCGACCGTGCGCCTGAACGGCGACATCATGTTCTCGCACTGGGATCACGTCGGCGGCCGCAACCACTTCAAGGTGTTCCGCGCCAAGCCGGACGGCACCGACCTGTTCGTCCTCTACGGCGCGCACAGCGAAGGCAACAGCTTCCTGCACCCGCGCGACATGGACCCGAAGGGCAAGTACGCCGGCTTCCTGGCCTCCGACCTGATGCCGTTGTCGCGCACCCACGAAGGCGGCGCGCTGGTGTTCATCGACGCGGCGAACTATTCCGAGCAGAACACGCCGGCCAATTCGGGTGTGCCGGCCACCGGCGGCCAGTCGTATCCGACCGCGCAGGTCCTGAACTTCGGTGGCGGCGTGTCTCAATACGGCCGCGTCACCACGCCGTTCCCGCTGTGGGATGGCACCGACCGTGTGCTCGTCTCGTACACGCCGTGCGAGGTCAGCCGCGCCGGCGTCGTGGTGTCGTGCGCGACGCTGACGGACGCGGAAAAGACCCGTCTGGGCGATGACAACCGCCTCGTCGCCGACGAGGAGGCGGACGAGCTCAAGGACAACGTGCCGCCGTCTTACGCGGTCTACATGTTCGACCCGGCGAAGCAGACCTGGCTGATCGTGGCCGCGCCGCCGAAGGGCTTCATGTACACCAAGCCGGTGGCACTGCTGCCGCGCACCGAGCCGAACGCGCCCGACCCGACCAACGTCGATGCCGACCTCGCCACCAAGGGCATGGGCCTGCTCGAAGTGCGCAGCGTCTACGACACCGACGGCCTCGGCCGCATGGGTGATACCGTGCTGACCGGGGCGGATCTGCCCGCCGGCTGCACCGCGGCGATCGCGAAGACCACGCCCGCCGACCCGCTCGACACGCGCAGCCAGGTCGCCGACCTGGTCCGCATGAAGGACCCGGCCGACGCGGCCTATGGCTGCGCGCCGGCGCGCTTCGTGCGTGCCGTGCGCGCGGTCGCACCGCCCGCCGGCATGACCGGCATGCGCAGCGCCATCGGCGAGACCGAGTTCGAGATGCAGCAGATCCTCGGCTATGCGCCGATCG
>JBDUAG010000517.1:0-3499 GCA_040004785.1 Burkholderiales bacterium
CGCGCGCCGCCTGCACGTATTCCTTGTTGCGCTCGACCATCGTCGAGCCGCGCACCGTGCGCGCGTACTGCACCCAACCGGGCAACGCGATGGCCAGGATCAGCACTCCGAACGCCAGCGAGTCGTGCGCCTGCGGGAACAGTGCTCGCCCGACACCCGCGATCAGCAGGGCGATCAGGATCGACGGGAACGACAGCATCACGTCGCAGACCCGCATGATGAACGAATCGATCGCGCCGCCCGCGTAGCCGGCGAGCAGGCCGAGGCCGACGCCGATCAGCATCGACACGATGACCGACGCGCCGCCGATGAGGACCGAGATGCGCGCGCCATACATCAGCGCCGAGAGCACGTCGCGACCCTGCTCGTCGGTGCCCAGAACGTACTTCGGCAGACCGCCCTGCATCCAGGCCGGCGGCAGCATCGAATCGCTGAGCTCCAGCGTGGCCAGGTCGAACGGGTTGTGCGGCGCGATCAGCGGCGCGAGCAACGCGCAGAACATGCACAGCAGCGCAACACCCGCGGCCAGCATCGCCATCGGCGAACTGCGAAACGAGTGCCAGATGTCGCCGTCGAGGAAACGCGCCCACGCGCTGGGCGCCTTCGGCGCGACGTCAGAGGCGCTCGCGGTGCTGATGGTGTTCAAGGGGGTGCTCATGATCGACGCGTCACTTCGCCTTGACCGTCACCCATTTGAAATACAGGTAGTTGGTCGGCAACTGCGTCAGGCTGACGTTCTTGACGTGGGCCCAGGCCAGCGCTTGCTGGTGCAAAGGGATGTGGCCGATGTCGTCGGTGTGGACCTTGAAGGCCTCGCGAATCATCTCGTCGCGCTTGGTCTTGTCGGTCTCGGTCTGGATCCTGGTGGTCAGCTCGTCGAGCTTCGGATTGCTGTAGGCTCCCAGGTTGTACTGGCCCTGGCCCTTGTCGGTCGGCGTGGCCATCAGGTTGTAGAGCGCGTCGTGCGCGTCGGCCGTGCTCGGCGTCCAGCCCAGCAGGTAGAAGCTGGTGTCGCGACGCAGGATCTTCGGGAAGTAGCTGACTTTGGTCTCGGTCTGCAGGTTCACCTTCACGCCGATGCGCGCGAGGTTGGCCGCCACCGCCTGGCAAATCGCGGCATCGTTGACGTAGCGATCATTCGGGCAGTTCATGCCGACCTCGAACCCGTTCGGGTAGCCGGCATCGGCAAGCAGCTTCTTCGCAGCCTCCACGTCGTATGGCAGGCGCTTGTTCATGTCGGCCATGAAGCCGCGCACGCCCGGCCCGATCATTAGCGCCGTCGGCGCAGCCGCACCGCGCATCACGCGGGCCTTGATCGTCTCGATGTCGATCGCCTGATAGAAGGCCTGGCGCACGCGTTTGTCCTTGAACGGATTCTTGCCTTTCACGCTGCTGCTCAGCAGCTCGTCGCGCTTCTGGTCCATGCCCAGGAAGATGGTGCGCAGTTCGGGGCCCTGCTGCACCGCCAGGTTGGGGCTCGCCTTGACACGCTCGATGTCCTGCAGCGGCACCGGCTCCATCAGGTCGGTTTCTCCGGAGAGCAGCGCAGCGACGCGCGTGGCATCGTTGCTGATCGGCGTGAAGACGACCTCGTCGACGTTGCTCTCGACCTTGTCCCAGTAATTGAAGTTGCGAACGATCACGGTGCGCACCGACGGCTGGCGCTCCTTCAGACGGAACGGGCCGGTGCCGTTGGCCTTGAAACTCGCAGTGTTCTCGATGCCCTTGCGACGATCGACCGGGCGCTCGGCCTTGTTCTGTTCACACCAAGTCTTGCTCATGATCGCGAACACCGTGAGCGTGTCCGGCAGGATCGGGAACGGCGCGACGGTCTCGATGTCGACGACGAGCTCGCTGATCTTGCGCACCTCCTTCACCGGCGCGGTGTAGCCGCGCATGTCGCTACCGGAGTCGGTCGCGCGCTTGAAGCTGAAGATCACGTCGTCGGCGGTGAACGGTGTGCCGTCGTGGAATTTCACGCCCTTGCGCAACTCGAAACGCCAGACCGTCGGCGAGGTCTGCGACCACTTGGTGGCCAGCAGCGGAATCACCGACATGTCCTTGCCTCGCCCGACCAGCGATTCGTAGACGCTGCCCATGAAACTGAGCTGCAAGGATTCGTTCAGCGAGTGCGGGTCCATGGACTGCACATCGCCCTGGTTGGAGACGCGCAGCGTCACGGCCTGCGCGCCGGCGATGGCGAGTGCGAGGGCACTGGCCACCAGGGCTTGTTTGAGATTCATGCGTGTCTCCTGACGAAATGAATGCGAGGATGCTGTGTCAGTGGCCGGTCGCCGACTTCTCGACGCGCAACCGCGGATCGACAACGAAGTACAGCAGATCGACCGCCAGGTTGATCACGACGAAGATCAGCGCGATCAAGCAGAGGTAGGCGGCCATCACCGGGATGTCGGCGAAGGTCACGGCCTGGATGAACAGAAGGCCCATGCCGGGCCACTGGAACACCGTCTCGGTGATGATGGCAAAGGCGATCAAGCCGCCGAGTTGCAGGCCGGTGATTGTGATCACCGGCACCAGCGTGTTCTTGAGCGCATGGCCGAAATAGACCACGCGATTGGGCAGGCCGCGGGCGCGAGCGAACCTGATGTAGTCGGCGCGCAGCACCTCCAGCATCTCGGCGCGCACCAGCCGCATGATCAGGGTCAGTTGAAACACCGCCAGCGTGATCGACGGCAGGATCAGGTGCTTCCAGCCATCCGCGGTCAGGAACCCGGTGGTCCATCCGCCCAGCGCGGTGACCTCACCGCGGCCGAAGCTCGGCAGCCACTTCAGCGTGACCGCGAACAGCAGGATCAGCAGGATGCCGATCAGGAACACCGGCAACGACACGCCGAGCAGCGAGATCGTCATCATCACCTGCGACATGAAACTGCCGCGCCGCAACGCGGCGTAGACACCCATCGGGATACCGATGGCGAGCGCGAGAAACGCCGCGGCGAATGCAAGCTCGAGCGTGGCCGGCAGCCGCTCGGCGATCAGCGACGAGACCTTCCGGCCCTGGCGCAGGCTCAGTCCGAACTCGCCCAGCCCGGCCTTGCTGACGAAGCGGACGAACTGGACTGGAAAGGGTTTGTCCAGACCGAGATCGACGCGCATTTGCTCGCGCTGCGCGGCCGTCGCGTCCTGGCCCAGGATGTTGGTCACCGGGTCGCCGACGTACTGAAACAGCATGAACGCAATGAACGCGACCGTGAGCATCACGATCACGGCCTGGACCAGTCGGCGGAGAACGAAAACAAGCATCGGGTGGGTCGTTGATGGCTCACCCGGCCGGCCGCGGTGACGGCCTCAGGGGCTTGAAAGAGGAGCATGGATTGGGGATGATGCGATCAGAGCAAAACGCGCGCCACCCGTCAAAGGGGAATGTCCCGATGCCTCACACAAATGGCCCGGATCGGCATAGGGGGCAGCCGCTGAGGGCTACACCCCTGCCACACCACCCGGCATGCGGGTCCGCACCGGGCGGTTCGAGAAGTTG
>JBDUAG010000518.1:0-3496 GCA_040004785.1 Burkholderiales bacterium
GATCGGCGAGCCCTTCTTCACCATCAGCTTGGTGCCCGAGACGAACATCGTCGGCGAAAAACTCACCTGCTTCTGGCGTTCGAGGTTGTTCGTGGTGGAGCCGCACTCCAGATCGACCTGGCCGCCGACCACCGCCGGGATGCGCGACTCCGACGTGACCGGCACCCACCGAACAGCGATCGTGCGGCCGACCTCCTCGCTGATCGCGTCGACCAGCAGCTTGCAGAGGTCGATCGAGTAGCCGATCGGCTCGCCGCGCGCCGACAGGTACGAGAACGGGATCGACGACTCGCGGTGCCCGATCGTGATCGAGCCCGTCTCGCGCACCTTCGCGAGCGTGCCCGTGAGTTGCGTGGGCGCCGGCGCGGTCTGCGCGCCGGCGTGCAACGCCGCCAATGCCACCAGGCCGACGGCCGCGAGCTTGAGGATGAAAGCGGGTTTCATCGTGGGCTCACGCGGGCATGGGGTGCGCCAGCGCGGCAGCTTCGGCATCGATCTTCTTCAGGTTGGCCGCTGCCGCGTCCTCTGACAGCAGTTCGCCTTCCCATTTCGCAACGACCGCGGTGGCGATCGAGTTGCCGACCGCATTGGTCGCCGAGCGGCCCATGTCGAGGAAGGTGTCCACGCCCAGGATCAGCAGCAGGCCGGCCTCGGGGATGTTGAACTGGTTCAAGGTGGCCGCGATCACGACCAGCGAGGCGCGCGGCACGCCGGCCATGCCCTTGGAGGTGAGCATCAGGATCAGCAGCATCGTGATCTGCGTGCCGATCGGCAGAACGATGCCGTAGGCCTGCGCGATGAACAGTACCGCGAAGGTGCAGTACATCATCGAGCCGTCGAGGTTGAACGAGTAGCCCATCGGCATCACGAAGCTGGAGATCTTGCGCTTCACGCCGAAACGGTCGAGCGCGTCGAGGATCTTCGGGTACGCGGCCTCGGAACTGGCGGTCGCGAACGACAGCAGGAAGGCTTCCTTGATCAGCACCAGCAGCTTGAACACGCGCGGCCCGAGGAACAGGAAGCCGGCGCCGACCAAAACCGCCCACAGCAGGAACAGGCCGATGTAGAAGTCGCCCATGAACACGGCAAACTTCAGCAGGATCTCGAGGCCGTTCGTCGCCACGGTCGCGGCCATCGCGGCCATCACGGCCAGCGGGGCGAGCTTCATCACGTAGCCGGTGATCTTCAGCATCGCGTGCGAGAGCTCGTCGATCGTGGCGACCAGCGTCTTGGCCTTGTCGCCCAAGGCAGCGAGCGCGACGCCGAAGAACATCGAGAACACGACGATCTGCAGGATCTCGTTGTTGGCCATCGCCTCGGCGAAGGACTTCGGCACCAGGTGGCTGACGAAGTCTTTCAGCGTGAACTTGGCGGTGGCGAGGTTGGCCGAGGCGCCGATGTCCGGCAGTGGCAGGCCGAGGTTCTTGCCGGGCTCCAGCAGGTTGGCCATGATCAGGCCGAGGATCAGCGAGATCAGCGAGGCGGTGACGAACCAGCCCAGCGCCTTGCCGAACACACGGCCGACCGACTTTGCATCACCCATGTGCGCGATGCCGACAACGAGGGTCGAGAACACCAGCGGACCGATCAGCATCTTGATCAGGCGCAGGAACACGTCCGACATGATCGAGATGTAGCCGGCGATCTGCGCCGCGGCCTTCTTGTCCGGGAAATTGGTGAAGACCATGTAGCCCAGAATGATGCCGATCACCATCGCGATCAGGATCCAGGCCGCTGGCGGCAGTTTCTTTTTCATGGGTGTCGTCTCTCTGTGTAGTCGTTGATCTGGCCGGCTTGACGCGCAGCGGGCGAACTTTAGAGAAGACGCAAGAGGCGCGCCAATGCCGAATGTCCGGAAGGCCATGCATGCGATGCATAGCGGATAAGGGCAAACCCGAACTCCCGGGCGGGCCACGCTCGCTCAGGCGCTGGTGGCGAGAAAGTCCCACAACGCGAGCGCGCCGGGCTTGCTGTGACGCGCCATTTCAGGGCGCTCACGGTAGATGCGGATGTCCATTTCCAGCTCGTGCTTGCCGGCAGGCGCGGCGCGCACCAGACGCTTGCTCTTCAGCTCCTTCTTGACCGAGGTCGCGGGCAGGAAGGCCAGGCCGTGGCCTTCGATGGCCATCGCCTTGAGGCCCTCGGCCATGTCGGTCTCGTAGAACGGTTCGAGATGCAGCGGCTCGCTCGACTGCTTGGCGATGACCTCGACCAGCCGCCCGAGGTAGGCGCCCGGCGCATAGGCCAGATACGGCACGGTGCGCCCCAGCGCGGCCGGCAGGCTGAACATCGGCTGCCCGTCGGCATCGCCGCGCGCGTAGGCGACCAGCGTCTCATGCCCGAGGCTCAGCATCTCGTAGCGGTCGGGGTTCAGCTGCAAGGGCTGCGACGGGTGGTGATACGCCAGCAGCAGGTCGCAGCTGCCTTCGACCAGGTGCATCACCGCATCGTGCACATTGAGTGCGATCAGCCGGCTCTTCATCGCGCCGAAGCGCTTGCGCAGGTCCATCACCCAATGCGGGAAGAAGGTGAACGCGAGCGAGTGCGGCACCGCGAACTCGATCATGTCGTGGCCGGCCGCCTTGTGGCTGCGCATCATGTTGCGCGTGGCCTGCAGCGAGCCGAGGATTTCGAGCGCCTGGGCGTGCAGCGTCTCGCCGGCGGACGTGAGGCGGGTCGGGTACGACGACCGATCGACGAGGTCGATGCCGGCCCAGGCTTCGAGCGACTGGATGCGGCGCGAGAACGCCGGCTGCGTCACATGGCGCAGCTGGGCCGAGCGCGAGAAGCTGCGCGTCTCGGCGAGGCTGACGAAGTCTTCGAGCCATTTGGTTTCCACGCCGGCAGTGTAGCCACGCCCAAGGGCCGGCCAAGATCATCGGCGGCATCGGCACCTCGCACACGCCCACGATCGGCGTTCGAGGACCTCATGAAGACCCGACGCGTGCCGGATGCGCGTTGAGCGCCGGGGAGGTCTGGGCCGCGCGGGGCAGTCAGGCGACGACCTCCTCCGCCCGGCTTTGCTGCAGCTGCCACATCTGCGCATAACGGCCACCGCGCGCCAGCAGTTCCGCATGCGTGCCGCGCTCCAGGATGCGGCCCAGCTCCATCACCAGGATCTGGTGCGCATCCACGACCGTGGACAGGCGGTGCGCGATCACCAGCGCCGTCTTGTTGCGCGCCGCACTCTTCAGCTCTTCCTGGATCGCGCGCTCGTTGGCCGAATCGAGCGCCGAGGTGGCCTCGTCGAAGATCAGCAGCGGCGGGTTCTTCAGCAGCGTGCGCGCGATCGCGACGCGCTGCTTCTCACCGCCCGACAGCTTCAGCCCGCGCTCGCCGACCATCGTGGCGTAGCCCTTCGGCGTCGAGACGATGAAGTGGTGGATGTGCGCCGCTTTCGCCGCAGCCTCGACCTCGTCGCGGCTGGCAACGGTGCGGCCATAGGCGATGTTGTATTCGACCGTGTCGTTGAACAGCACGGTGTCCTGCGGCACGA
>JBDUAG010000063.1:0-11795 GCA_040004785.1 Burkholderiales bacterium
GTCTCCTGGTCCATCACCGGGTCGGCAAAGCCGGCCTGCACCAGCATGTCGCCGAGGTCGTGCATGTCGATGAAGCCTGGTGTCGGCGCGGGCCAGTCGAGCCGCGCGTAGAGCGCGCGCAACTCGCGCAGCGTGCCCGGGCCGAGGCACGAGAACATCACGAAGCCATCGGCGCGCAACAGCCGCTGCCACTGGGCGATCAGCACCGTCGGATCGACCACGGCATGCAGCATCATGTTGGCCCAGACCAGCCCGGCGCCGGGCGCGATCGCCGCTTCGCTGGTCACCACCTCGACCGCCGCATCCGTCCAGCGTCCGGCCGACCACCAAGGGCGCTGCACCTGCTCGCGGCTGCGCGCAGCCCACGCGGCGTCGGGCTCGACGAGCACCCGTGGCGCCTTCGGATAGGCCTGCGCCAGCAGCGACGCGCCGGCGCCGAGGCCGCTCCACCAATCGATCACGCGCTCCGGCTGGTGCAAGATCAACTGCAGCTTCTCGGCCATGCGCCGTGCCACTTCGGCATGCAGCCACGGCGGCTCGGGCGAGCGCGCGAGGCGGCGCAACGCGGCGTTGACCGCGATGGGGTCGAGGCGGCGCGCGCTGCGGTCGGCGCTGGGCAGTGATTCGTCGGGCATGGCCGGGCCAGTATATTGAGCCGTGTTGTTCACCCGCCTGCTTGCCGCCACCGAACGCTTGCCCAGCCTGTGCGCCGTGTGCCGCGGCTGGGGCGCGCAGCGGGTGTGCGAGGCATGCGTCGAGCGCTTCGCGATCCAGCACCTGCGCTGCCAGCGATGCGCCTTGCGCGTACCCGATGGCGTGCGCCTGTGCGGCGCCTGCCTGAACGACCCGCCACCGTTCGCGCATGCGCTCGCCGCGCTGGACTACGACCACCCGTGGGACGGCCTGATCACGCAGTTCAAATTTCACGGTGCACTCGACCTCGCGCCGGCGCTGACGCGACGCCTGCTCGCCACATTCGAGGCCAGCCACGCCCCCGTGCCCACGCTGCTGTTGCCCGTGCCGCTGAGCACCGAGCGGCTGCGCGAGCGCGGCTACAACCAGGCGTGGGAACTGGCGCGCCGCGTCGGCCGGGTGCTGCACTGCCAGGCCGACGCGCACCTGCTGCTGCGCACCAAGGACACGCCGCACCAGCTCGCCTTCCCGCCCGCGCAGCGCGCCGGCAATGTCCGTGCCGCGTTCGCGATCGAGCCGCGCCGGCTCGCCGACGTGCGCGGGCGCAGCGTCACGGTCGTCGACGACGTGATGACGACCGGCGCCACCGTCAGCGAGATCACGCGCGTGCTGTTGCAGGCCGGTGCCAGCGAGGTCGGCGTGTGGACGCTCGCGCGCACGCCGCGGCACGGCGAGACCTGACACACCCGACAATCGCGGGCATGTTCAACATCGTCCTGGTCCACCCCGAGATCCCGCCCAACACCGGCAACGTGATCCGCCTCGCCGCCAACACCGGCTGCGCGCTTCACCTGGTCGAGCCGCTGGGGTTTTCGATGGACGACAAGAACCTGAAGCGCGCCGGGCTCGATTACCACGAGTACGCACCGGTGCAGCGCCATGCGTCGTGGGACGCCTTCGTGCGCGACGCGCGGCCCGCAGCGGATCGCCTGTTCGCGTTCACGACCAAGGGCAGGCGGCCGTTTGCCGACATTGGCTGGCGCGCTGGCGACTGGCTCGTGTTCGGCTCCGAGACGGCCGGCCTGCCCGCGCCGGTTCGCGATTCGTTCGGCGCAACGCAGCGAGTGCGCCTGCCGATGCGTGCCGATCAGCGCAGTCTGAACCTGAGCAACGCGGTGGCCGTCGCGGTGTTCGAAGCGTGGCGGCAATGCGGCTACTTGGGCGGTGCCTGACACCTACTCGGGTTGCACGCCGGCGGCCTTGATTACTTTCGACCAGCGCTCACGCTCGGTCTTCATCAACCCGGCGAGGGCCTCCGGCGCGGTGCCCGCAGCACTGAAATACTGGCCGAGGATCTTGGCGCGCACGTCGTCGCTCTTGATGATGCGGATCAACTCGTTCGAGACGCGCTGGACCACCGCCTTCGGCGTACCGGCCGGTGCGAGCACGGCCTGCCACGAAATCGCCTCGAAGCCCGCGTAGCCCTGCTCGACCAGGCTCGGCATCTCCGGCAGCGCCGCAGCCCGGCTCAGCGTCGTGACGCCGAGTGCCTTCAGCTTGCCGGCGCGGATCTGCCCGATCGCGATGCCGGGCACCATGAAGCCGGCCTGCACCTGGCCCGCCAGGATCGCGTTCACGACCTGCGGGAAGCCCTGGTACGGCACATGCACGATGTCGAGCCCGGCGCGCGTCTTGAACAGCTCCATCGCGAGGTGGGCGGCGCTGCCGTTGCCAACGCTGCCGTAGTTGAGCTGACCCTTCTTCTCTTTCGCGATGCGCACGAAGTCGGCGAGCGTGTTGGCGCCCAGCTTCGGATCGACGACGAGCACGTTCGGCGAGGTTGCGACCAGCGTGACCGGCGCCAGATCCTTCGCCGGGTCGTAGTTCAGGCTCTTGCTGAGCAGCGGCGCGGTGACCAGCGGGCCCTGGATCGTGAACAGAAAGGTGTAGCCGTCGGGCTCGGCCTTCGCCACCACGCCGGTGCCGATGTTGCCGCCCGCGCCGGGCTTGTTGTCGACGATCACGACCTGTCCAAGCGCATGGCCGAGCGGTTCGCAGACCAGGCGCGCGATGATGTCGGGCGAGCTGCCGGGCGGGAACGGCACGACCATCCGGATCGGCCGACTCGGCCACGCTTGCGCGAAAGCCGGTGTGGCCAGCGCCGAGGCACCGGCCAAAGTCGTCAGCATGAAATGGCGGCGTTGCATCGGCATCTCGTCCATCAGGTCTCGGGCCGCGCGCCGCGGCCCATCAGTTGTTCGAGCGCCTGCGCCGGCGTTACGCGGCCGTCGAGCACCGCGACCACGGCCTGCGTGATCGGCATCTCGACGCCGAGTGCACGCGCGCGCTGCAGCACCATCGGGGCGGTGCTCACGCCTTCGGCCACATGGCCGAGCTCGGCCAGGATGCGCGCCAGCGGCAGGCCCTGCGCGAGCAGCCGGCCGACGGTGCGGTTGCGCGACAGGTCGCCCGTGGCGGTGAGCACCAGATCGCCGAGGCCCGACAGGCCCATGAAGGTTTCGGCGCGCGCACCGAGCGCCACGCCCAGGCGCGTCATCTCGGCCAGGCCGCGCGTGATCAGCGCGGCGCGGGCGTTCAAACCCAGCTGCATTCCGTCGGCAATGCCGGTCGCGATCGCGAGCACGTTCTTGACCGCGCCGCCGACCTCGACACCGACCGGATCGTCCGACGTGTAGACGCGCAGGCTCTCGCTGTGCAGCGCCTCGACTGCCTCGGCGCACAACGTGGCATCGGCGCTGGCCGCGACCAGGGCGGTGGGTTGCGCGCGTGCGACCTCGATCGCGAAGCTCGGGCCGGACAGCACGCCGACGCGCACGCCGGGTTCGGCGGCGCGCGCCAGTTCATGACCGAGCAGGCCGCTGCGCTGATCGAAGCCCTTGCAGAGCCACAACACGCCCGGGGCCCGCAGGCCGACGCGCCGAAGCATCTCGTCGAGCGCGGCCATCGGCGTGGCGATGATGACGAGGCCCGCGCGGGCGTGGGCCAGCGCGGCGTCGAAATCCGCGTCGATGAGCAGCGAATCGGGCAGCGCCACGCCGGGCAGGTACGGCGCGTTGACCCGCGCGCTGCGCATCTGCGCGGCCTGTGCCGCGTCGCGCGCCCAGAGCCGGGTCGGATGCCGCTCGCACACGCTCGCGGCGAGCGCGGTGCCCCAGGCGCCGGCACCGAGCACCGTGAGGTTCATCGGGCCGCGATCGAGGCGATCAGTTCGCCGACGTGATGATGCCGGAGCCGTTCGGCTGCGCGCCCGCGGCCTGCGCCTGCTGCGCCTCGAACATCGCCTGGAAATTCACCTCCGACAGCAGCACCGGCGGGAAGCCGGCGCGGGTGCAGACGTCCGACACGATCGCGCGCAGGTACGGGTAGATGATGCCCGGGCAGGCGATGCCGATGATCGGCTGCAGCTGGTCCTCGGGGATGTTGCGGATCTCGAAGATGCCGCCCTGTTTGGCTTCGACCAGGAACAGCACCTTGTCGTTGACCTTGGTCGTGACCGTGGCGGTGACGGTCACTTCGTAGACGCCTTCGCCGATCGGCTCGGCGCCCAGGCCGAGGTTGATCTCGACCTGCGGTTGGCCCTGCTCCAGCAGGATCTGCGGCGAGTTCGGCTGCTCGAGCGACAGGTCCTTCAGGTAGACGCGTTGAATCTGGAACACCGGGTTGTTGTCGTCAGCCATGGAAGTCTCGCAAATCTCGTGTTGGATGAAAAATGCCCGCACTCAGCGGGCGCAGCAAACCAGTGATTATCCCTGAGCGCCGTTCAAAAGCGGCATCAGCTCGCCGCGCTGATCGAGTGCGACCAGGTCGTCGCAACCGCCCACGTGCGTGGCGCCGATGAAGATCTGCGGCACGGTGCGGCGCCCGGTCAGCGCCATCATCTCGGCGCGCTGCACCGGATCGAGATCGACGCGGATGTCGTCGATGCGCTCGACGCCGCGCTGCTTCAGCAAGGCCTTGGCATGCACGCAATACGGGCACACCTGCGTGCTGTACATCTTCACGGATTGCATCTGCGTGCTCCTCAGCCGGCGCCGGGCCGCCCCAAGGCGGCTGAGCGCCCCCTCGGGGGGCAGGAACGAAGTGACGTGGGGGTGGTCATTTTCAGGCGGCGGTCTTTTCGACCGGCAGGTTCGCAGCGCGCCAGGCCTCGAAACCACCGGCCAACGCGCGGGCATTCTCGAAACCCAGCGTCTTCAGTGTGGCCACCGCCTTGCCGGCGCGCGTGCCGGTCGGGCACACGACGACCAGCGGCAACGCCTTGTTCTTGGGCAGGTCCTTCGAGGCTTCCAGGCTGGCCAGCGGCACGCTCCGCGCGCCCATCGCGTGGCCGGCGGCGTATTCGGCCGGCTCGCTGACGTCGATCAGGATCGCCTTCTCGCGGTTGATCAACTGCACCGCGTCGTTGGTCGAGACCTTGGTCGCGCCGCCGGCGCCCTTGTTGATCAGCGGCCAGAGCAGCAAACCGCCCGAGACCGCGGCCGCGGCGAACAGGTACCAGGTGTCGAGAAAGAACTTCACGGGCGGGCCAATGGGTTTGAGAAGGATCGCGATTATAGAATTCAGCCGACCCGCGCCGCCTCTGGCGTCCCGATCTCCACACACCATGCACAAGCTCGTCCTGATTCGCCACGGCGAATCCACCTGGAACCTCGAAAACCGCTTCACCGGCTGGACCGACGTGGACCTCACGCCGCTGGGCGTGCAGCAGGCGCAACAGGCGGGGCGGTTGCTCAAGGCCGACGGCTACGAGTTCGACATCGCCTACACCTCGGTGCTGAAGCGCGCGATCTGGACGCTCTGGCACACGCTCGACCAGATGGACCGCACCTGGCTGCCGGTGCGCAACGACTGGCGCCTGAACGAGCGCCACTACGGCGCGCTGCAGGGGCTGAACAAGGCCGAGACGGCAAAGAAGTTCGGCGACGCGCAGGTGCTGGTCTGGCGACGCAGCTACGACACGCCGCCGCCGGTGCTGGACGCACGCGACACGCGCTGCGAGCGCAGCGACCCGCGCTACGCCAAGCTCGAGACCGAGGACGTGCCGCTGACCGAATGCCTGAAGGACACGGTGGCGCGCGTGCTGCCGTTCTGGAACGACACGATCGCCCCCGGTTTGCGCGACGGCCAACGCATCGTGATCGCGGCGCACGGCAACAGCATCCGCGCGTTGGTGAAGTACCTCGACGGCATCTCCGATGCCGACATCGTCAACCTGAACATCCCGAACGGCATCCCGCTGGTCTACGAGCTCGACGACGATCTGAAGCCGATGAAGAGCTACTACCTCGGTGACGCGGAAGCGGCGGCCAAGGCCGCGGCCGCCGTCGCGAATCAGGGCAAGGCCTGATCCAGCGCGGCCTCGATCCGCCCGCGCAGCGACTGCGCCAGCATCCGCCGATCCGCGCCGGCGCTGGGCAGCGGCGGCAGCAGCCGAATCCGCGCGACCACGCCATCACCGCCAGCGACGCGCCACAGGCTTTGCAACAAGGTCGTGTCGCCGACGAACTCGACCGCGGCGCTGATGGCGCCGTGGGCATCCGAAAACCGCAGCGCGACCGGCTGGATCGGCGTGCAGGTCGCGATCGCCGCCTGCAGCAGATTGGCGTGGAACGGCAGCAGCGCGCGACCGTCGGAGGTCGTGCCTTCGGGGAACACCGCGACCGTCTCGCCCGCCGCCAGTGCCTGCGCCATCGTGTGCACGACGCGCAGCGCATCGCGCTTGCGCTCGCGTTCGAGGTAGAGCGTGCCCGCCGAATCGACGAGTTTCGAGAGCAGCGGCCACGAACGCACGTCGGCCTTCGAGACGAAACGCGCCTGCGGGCAGACGGCGTGCACGGCCATGATGTCCAGCCAAGAGATGTGGTTGGCAACCAGCAGCGTGCCGCCGGCATGCGGTGCGCCTTCCACCTGCAGCGTGATGCCCATCGTGCGCAGCATCTTCGTCGCCCACCACTGGATGTGCGGCCGGCGTGCGGCCGCATCGAGCCCCGGAAAGCGCACGAGCACGATCACCAGCCCGTGCAAGCCGTGCACGACGCCACGCAGCAGTCGCCACGCGGTGCACAGCGCGCGGATCATCCTTGCGCGTCGAAGGCCACCGTCCCGGCGACCAGCGTGCAGCGCACGCGGCCGGGCACCTCATGCCCGGCGAACGGCGTGTGCTTGCCCTGGCTGCGGAGCGCGGCCGGCATGACTTGCCAGCGCGCGCCGACATCGAAGACGCAGACGTCGGCCACGCCGCCTTCGACCAAGCGACCGGCGCTCGCCGCGAGCGAGCCGAGCGCATCGCCGATCGCCGCGACCGGCGCACACGTCACGACGCCCAGCGTGCGCGTGAGCGGCACCTTGTCCACCTCGCCCCACTTGAGCGCCAGGCTCAGTAGCAGCTCCAGGCCGCTCGCACCCGGCTCGGCCTCGGCGAACGGCAGGTTCTTCGCGTCCGCATCGATCGGCGTGTGGTCGCTGACGAGCGCGTCGATCGTGCCGTCGGCCAGCGCCGCGCGGATCGCGTCGCGGTCGCGTTGCTGGCGCAGCGGCGGGGTGACGCGCATTGCGGCGTTGAAATACCCGATGTCGACATCGGTCAGGTGCAGCTGATTGATGCTCACGTCGCAGCTCACCGGCAGGCCTTCCGCCTTCGCGCGGCGCACCAGGTCGATGCCTGCGGCGCTCGAGAGGCGGCACAGGTGCACGCGCGCGCCGGTGTCGCGCATCAGCTCGAAGATCGTCGCGAGCGCAATCGTCTCGGCGATCACCGGCACGCCGGCCAGGCCCATTCGCGTCGCGAGCGCGCCCTTGGCGGCGACGCCGTTGCCCAGCCACGCATCGTTCGGCCGCAGCCAGGTCGTGTAGCCGAAGGTCGCGGCGTATTGCAGCGCGCGGTGCAGCACGAGCGTGTCCTTCAACGCAACCTCGGCCTGCGAGAAGCCGACACAACCGGCGTCGGTGAGTTCGGCCATCGCTGTCAGCACCTCGCCCTTCAGGCCGCGCGTCAACGCCCCCAGCGGGTACAGGTGCGCGAGGTTGAGGTTGCGGGCGCGGAACTTCAGCATCTGCACCAGACCGGGTTCGTCGAGCACCGGCTCGGTATCGGGCGGGCAGACGATGCTGGTGACGCCCCCGGCGACCGCTGCGGCCATCTCGGATTCGAGCATGCCCTCGTGCTCGTGGCCGGGCTCGCGCAGGCGCGCCGCGAGGTCGACGAGGCCGGGCGCGACGATCAGGCCGCTCGCGTCGATGATGCGGTCGGCCTCGAACTCACTGCTGACGTGGCCGAGGCCGACGATTCGTCCGGCGGCGATCGCGAGGTCGCCGATCGCGTCGCGTCGCGACGCCGGATCGATCAATCGCCCGCCCTTGATCAGTATCTTCATGCGTTGTTCCCCGCGATGATCGACATCACCGCCATGCGCACCGCGATGCCGAACGTGACCTGCGGCAGGATCACGCTCTGCGTGCCGTCGGCGACCGTCGAGTCGATCTCGACGCCGCGGTTGATCGGCCCCGGGTGCATCACGATCGCGTCGGGTTTGGCGAGCGCGAGCTTCTCGGGCGTGAGGCCATAGTTCTTGAAGAACTCGGCGGCGCTCGGCAGCATGGCGCCGCTCATGCGCTCGTTCTGCAGGCGCAGCATGATGATCACGTCGGCATCCTTGATGCCTTCCTTCATGTCGTGGCAGACGCGCACGCCCATCGCCGACAGGTCACCGGGTACCAGCGTCTTCGGGCCGACGGCGCGGATCTCGGGCACGCCCAGCGTGGTCAGCGCATGGATGTCGGAGCGAGCGACGCGCGAGTGCACGATGTCGCCGACGATCGCGACGGTGAGTTGGGTGAAGTCCTGCTTGTAGTGCCGGATCGTGTACATGTCGAGCAAGCCCTGCGTCGGATGCGAATGGCGGCCGTCGCCGGCGTTCACCACATGCACATGCGGCGCGCAGTGCTGCGCGATCAGGTACGGCGCGCCGCTCTCGCTGTGGCGCACCACGAACATGTCGGCGTGCATCGCCGACAGGTTGGCGATCGTGTCGAGCAGGCTCTCGCCCTTGGCGGCCGACGAGCGCGCGATGTCGAGGTTGATCACGTCGGCGCTCAGCCGCTTGGCCGCGATCTCGAAGGTGGTCCGCGTGCGCGTGCTGTTCTCGAAGAACAGGTTGAACACGCTCTTGCCGCGCAGCAGTGGCACCTTCTTCACTTCGCGGTCGTTGACGCTCAGGAAGGTGCCGGCCGTGTCGAGGATGTGGTGCAGCACGGTGCGTGGCAGGCCCTCGATCGAGAGCAGATGGATCAGCTCGCCGTGGGCGTTGAGTTGCGGGTTGCGCTGCATCACGAACCCTCCTTGATGTCGAAGCTGAAGCGCCCGGCATCGTCCTTCGCCAGCGACAGCTTCTGGCCCTTCGGCAGCGCGATGCGCGCCGCCGACACCGCCGCGGCGATCGGCAACTCGCGCCCACCACGGTCCACCAGCACCGCGAGCGTGACGCTCGCCGGGCGGCCGAAGTCGTAGAGCTCGTTGATCACCGCGCGGATCGTGCGGCCGGTGTAGAGCACGTCGTCGATCAGCACGATGGGTTTGCCGCTCACGTCGAAGGGCAGCCGGGTGTGGTCGGCGCCGGCCGTCATCCCGCGCGAGTTGAAATCGTCGCGGTGCAGCGCGCTCGAGATCACGCCGTGCTCGCCGGCGAGCTTCAGATCGCGCTGCAGCCGCTCGGCCAGCCATGCGCCGCCGGACCAGATGCCGACGAGGATGGAGCCGGGCTGCATCAGGCCGCGCACGCCGGCCACCAGGTCGGCGTAAAGCGCTTCGGCGTCGAGGTTCAGGCTGCTCATTCCAGTGTGCTCAGAAATTGATTCAGGATGATCGCGGCCGAGGCCGCATCGAGGTCGCGCGATCCGCCGCAAACCGCGTCGCTCGCAGCTTCTGTCGTGCTGTAGCGCTCGTCGACTTCATGCACCTGCAGCCTGAATCGACCATGCAGCTGGCGCGCGAAGCGGCGGGCGCGCTCGGTATTGTCGTGCGGCGCGCCATCGGGGTGGTACGGGACGCCGACGACGAGGGCGTGCGGCTGCCATTCCTGAATGAGCGCGGCGATCGCGGTGAAGCGCGCCTCGCCTTCGGCGGCCACGGTGCGCAGCGGCGTTGCGCTGCGCGTCAGCGTGTTGCCGATGGCCACGCCGACGCGCTTGGCGCCGAAATCGAAAGCGAGAAAAGAAAGCGGTGAAGTGACGGCGGTCGGCGTGAGGCTCTCAGAGCTCATGCGTGCCCCGCCTCCCCGCTCAGCATGCTCGCGTCGATGCCCAGCAGCGAAAGCGCCTTGTCGTAGCGCTGCTCGACCGGCGTGTCGAAGATGATGCCGCGCTCGGCGCCGACATTGATCCAGCCGTTGCGGCTCATCTCGTCTTCGAGCTGCCCTGCGCCCCAGCCGCTGTAGCCCAGCGTGACGAGGATCTTCTTCGGGCCGGCGCCGCTGGACAGCGCTTCCAGCACGTCCTTGCTGGTCGTCATCTCCAGGCCGCCGGGGATGCGCAAGGTCGAGTTGTAGTGGCCGCCCGCATCGTCGTCACCGCCCAGCGATTCGTGCAGCACGAAGCCGCGCTCGGTCTGCACCGGGCCGCCGAAGTAGACCGGCGCTTCGGCCAGTTCGGGCCGGTCCAGCGAGAGCTCGACCTTCTCGAACAGGTTCTTCAGCTTGATGTCGATCGGCTTGTTGATCACCAGGCCGAGCGCGCCCTTGTCGGTGTGCTCGCACAGGTAGATCACGGTGCCGGCGAAGGTGCCGTCGCGCAGGCTCGGCATCGCGATCAGAAACTGGTTCGTGAAGTTGACCGGTGCGCTTGCCATCCTTGAAGTTTAATCCTGCGCCACACTCGGCCCCCATGACGCCTCCGATTGACCGTGCATTGGTCTGGTTTCGCCGTGACCTGCGCGCCACCGACAACGCCGCGCTGTACCACGCGCTGAGCGCGGCGCGCGAGGTTTGGTGCGTGTTCGTGTTTGACCGGGACATCCTCGACCCGCTGCCGCGCCGGGATCGGCGCGTCGAATTCATCCACGCCAGCCTGTCCGATCTGCAAGGCCAGCTCGAGGGCCTTCGCAGCGGCGTCCGACTGCTGGTGCGCCACGGTCGTGCGGTCGAGGAGATCGCGGCCTTGGCGATAGAGCTCCGGGTCGAGGCGGTCTACGCCAACCACGACGACGAACCGGCTGCGCTGACGCGCGACAGCGCCGTCCGTGCCGCGCTAGGCGCATCCGGCATCGCGCTGCACACGAGCAAGGACCACGTTGTCTTCGAGCGCAGCGAGATCCTGACGCAAAGCGGCAAGCCCTATACCGTGTTCACGCCGTACAAGAACGCGTGGCTGAGGAAGGTCGACGCGTTCTACCTCGGTGCCTACCGCACCACGAAGTACGCCGCCCGTCTGGCTGTACCGCCACCCGGTGTGGCCACTCACATGCCTGCGCTGGGCGAGATCGGCTTCGAAGCGACCAACCTGCAGTCCTTGAAATTGCCGACCGGCAGCGCTGGCGCGCGTGCACTGCTGGCGGCCTTCCTGTCGCGCATCGACGACTACGCCGACACGCGCGACTTCCCGGCGATCAGAGGGCCGAGCTATCTGTCGACGCACCTGCGGTTCGGCACAGTGTCGGTCCGCGCGTTGGCCGAAACCGGAAACGCACGGCGCTCGCCGGGCGCCGCGGTCTGGTTGTCGGAGCTGATCTGGCGCGATTTCTACCATCAGATCCTGCACCACCATCCGCACGTCGTCGACGCCAGCTTCAAGCCCGACTACGACCGCATCGAATGGGAACGCGGCGCCTCGGCCGAGAGCCTGTTCACCGCGTGGTGCGACGGCCGAACCGGCTACCCGCTCGTCGACGCCGCCATGGCGCAGCTCAACCAGACAGGCTACATGCACAACCGGCTGCGCATGGTCGTGGCGAGCTTCCTCACCAAGGACCTCGGCATCGACTGGCGCTGGGGGGAGCGCTACTTCGCGACCCACCTGAACGACTTCGATCTCGCCGCGAACAACGGCGGCTGGCAATGGGCCGCGTCGACCGGCTGCGATGCGCAACCGTACTTCCGCATCTTCAACCCGACGAGTCAGAGCCAGAAGTTCGACCCGCAGGGCAAGTTCAT
>JBDUAG010000064.1:0-11788 GCA_040004785.1 Burkholderiales bacterium
CAACCCGAGCGCGGCCGGGCCGGTGAAGCACCTCGACGGGTCGGTCGTGATGCCGCTGTCGCAGGATCTCGTCTGAGGCCGGTGCCGGCGCTGTTCTCCGCATGCGCCGCACCGGCCCGCTCCTTGCATGACCGCGAGATGGCTCGCCTCCAATGCCCTGCAACGCGGCCCTCGCGACGAGGATGGACCGGCATCCTCTTGCGGCGCGCTCGGTGAGCCAGCAGCCGATCCAGCGCATCGTGCCGATCCGGCGCGAATACAACGCGTGGGTGGCCGACGAGACGATCGAGGACTACGCGCTGCGCTACACGCCGCACAGCTTCCGCAAGTGGAGCGAGTTTCGCGTCGCGAATACCGCGCTCGGCGCGATCTCCTTTCTGGCGCTGGAAGCCATCGGAGCGTCCATCGCGCTGGACTACGGCTTCTTCAATGCGTTCTGGGCCATCGCGTTGGTCAGCGTCTTCATCTTCCTGACCGGCATCCCGATCAGCCTCTACGCCGCGCGCCACGCGGTCGACATCGACCTGTTGACGCGCGGCTCGGGCTTCGGCTACCTGGGCTCGACCTTCAGCTCGCTGGTCTACGCCTCCTTCACCTTCATCTTCTTCTCGCTCGAGGCATCCATCATGGCCTCGGCGCTGGAATTGGGGCTGGGGGTACCGCTGTGGCTGGGCTACCTGATCTGCTCGGTGGTCGTGATTCCGCTGGTGATGTACGGCATCACGATGATCAGTCGCCTGCAGGCGTGGACGCAGCCGCTGTGGCTGGTGCTGCTGGTGCTGCCCTATGCCTTCCTGATCTTCCGCTGGCCCGATCACCTCCAAGGCCTGATGCATGCTTCCTACGGCATCAACGACGGGCACTTCGACTGGCTGCAGCTGGGTGCCGCGAGCACCGTCGTCGCATCGATGGTGGCGCAGATCGGCCAGCAGGTGGACTCGTTGCGTTTCATGCCGCGGCCCCGCGCAGGCCAGCCATGGCGCTGGCAGGCCGCGGTGCTGGCCGCCGGCCCCGGCTGGATCGTCATCGGTGGCGCCAAGATGCTCGGAGGTGCCGTGCTGGCCTATCTGGCCGTTCGCCAGGGCATGCCGCCTGCCGAGGCCGTCAAGCCTACGCAGATGTACCTCGTCGGCTTCGCGCAGGTGGTTCATGACCCGGCCTGGGTCCTCGGCCTGACCTGCCTGTTCGTCACCGTCTCGCAGATCAAGATCAACGTCACCAATGCCTATGCCGGCTCGCTGGCCTGGTCCAATTTCTTTGCGCGCCTGACGCATGCGCACCCGGGTCGGCTGGTGTGGCTGGTGTTCAACGTGCTGATCGGCGTGGCGCTGATCAAGGTCGGCATCTTCGATGTGCTCGAAAGCATGCTCGGCTTCTATGCCAACTTTGCCGTGGCCTGGATCGGTGCGCTGGTGGCCGACCTCGTCATCAACAAGCCGCTGGGCCTGAGCCCCGCCGGCGTCGAGTTCAGACGTGCCTACCTGCACGACATCAATCCCGTCGGCTTCGTCTCGATGGGCCTGGGCACCGTGCTGGCACTCAGCGCCTTCGTCGGCGTGTTCGGGCCACTGGCGCAGGCCTTCAGCACCGGCATCGGCTTCGCGGTGGCGTTCTGCTGTGCCCCGCTGATGGCATGGCTGACACGCGGCAAGTACTACATCGCCCGCCCGCCTGTCGCGCTCGGACGCGGCGTCTCGCTCACATGCGGCGTATGCGAGAAGTCTTACGAGTCCGAGGACATGGCCCACTGCCCCGCCTACGGCTGCAACATCTGCTCGCTGTGCTGTTCGCTCGATGCCCGCTGCGAGGATGTGTGCAAGCCCCGATCGGGCCTCGGGCATCGTGTCAGTGAGGCATTCCGACAAATCGCGCCGGGCTTGCTGAGGTTGGCCCGCACCCGCCGCATGCACTACCTGCTCTGCATGCTGGCACTGGCTCTGGTACTGGGCGCGATCCTGTCGTTCATCGTGGCCCAGGAGGCACATGTGCTGCGCGAACTGGCGCCGGGCTCACCGGCCATCTGGCACCTGATGTGGATCAAGATCTGTTGCGCGATCGTGCTGCTGGTGTTGGCCATCGGCTCGTGCTGGCTGCTGTTGACGTCTGACAGCCGGCGTGTGGCGCAGGACGAATCCAATCGTCAAGCGCTGCTCCTGCGTGAGGAAATCCAGGCCCACGAAGTGACCGATGGCGAGTTGCAGACGGCGCGCCAGGTCGCGGAACACGCCAACCTCGCGAAGAGCCGCTTCATCACCACCATCAGCCACGAGCTGCGCACGCCGCTCAACAGCATCCTCGGCTATGCGCAGATCCTGGAGCGCGATCTCGGCTTGCCGCCGAACCGCCGCGCGGCGCTGGAGGTCATCCGCAAGAGTGGCGACCATGTCGTGTCGCTGATCGACGGGCTGCTCGACATCGCCCGCATCGAGACCGGCCGGCTGAGCCTGGTGAACTCGGAGATCCGTTTCGCCGACTTCCTGACGCAGCTGGCCGACATCTTCGAGCTCGAGGCGAAGAACAAGGAGATCGCATTCGCGTATCGACCGGCGCCGCCGCTTCCACTGGCCGTGCGCGGCGACAAGAAGCGTGTCGCACAACTGCTCATCAATCTGCTCGGCAATGCGGTCAAGTACACCTCGCGCGGTCAGGTGAGCTTTCGCATCCGCTACGCCAACGAGATCGCCACCTTCGAGATCGAAGACTCCGGCTCGGGCATCGCCAGCAGCGATCTCGAGCGCATCTTCCTGCCCTTCGAGCGCGCGGCCGAAGCCGGCAACCCGGCCGTCGGCGGCGTGGGCCTGGGGCTCACGATCTCGAACATGCTGACCGGTCTGATGGGGGGTGACCTGGGCGTGCGCAGCGAGGTCGGGGTCGGATCGTGCTTCACCGTGCGGCTGTTCCTGCCGGCCGTCGCCAATCCGCAGCTGCCGGTGGACGCGCCTGCGCCGCGCCACGTCACCGGCTACGGTGGCGAGCGCCGCAAGGTGCTGGTGGTGGACGATGCCGCCGTCGATCGCCAACTGCTGAGCGACGTGCTGGAGCCGCTGGGCTTTGCGGTGATGCATGCCGCATCGGGCATCGAGGCCTTGCGGGTGTCGAGCCAGTTCGTGCCCGATCTGATCCTGCTCGACATCGACATGCCGGAGATCGATGGCTGGGAAACGGCGCAGCTGCTGCGTGCGAACCGAATCTCGCAGGCGCCGATCCTGATGGTCTCGGCCAACGCCTTCGACAGCGACCGGCGCAACGAGGTCGGCGTGGGCCGCGAGGACTTCCTCACCAAGCCGCTGCGCATCGACGACCTGCTGGAGCGCGTGCGCGTCAAGCTCGGGATCGTGTGGACCACGAGCACCGAAACGCCTGAGCCAGACGCTGGAACGGCCTTGCGCGGCCTGCCCAGATCGAGCCTGACGGTGTTGCAGCAACTTGGCGAGATGGGCTACGTGCGCGGCATCCTGGAGAAGCTCGACGAGCTGGACCGGCTCGACACAGCCTACGCACCCATCACACATGCGCTGCGCAGCTGCGTGCAGCGCTTCGACCTGCAAGGCTTTGCGCGCGCACTCGAAGAGGTGAAAGGGTGAACACGATCGCCACGGAATCTCATGGCGAACAAGGCCCCGGGGTCGTGCTGATCGTCGACGACGCACCGGAGAACCTGGCGATGCTGCACGAAGCGCTGGATGCCGTCGGCTACCGCGTGCTAGTCGCGACTGACGGCCACACCGCGCTCGACCGCGTCGCGCAGCTGCTGCCCGATGTGATCCTGCTCGATGCCATCATGCCGGGCCTCGACGGATTCGAGACCTGTCGGCGCCTGAAGGCCGATCCGCAGGGCGCCCACATCCCCGTCGTCTTCATGACCGGGCTGTGCGAGACGAGCCACATCCTCGCCGGCTTCCAGGCCGGGGGCGTGGACTACCTGACCAAGCCGATCAAGCCGCCCGAGGTGCTGGCGCGCATCGCGGCCCACGTGCGCAACGCGCGCCAGATGGTCAGCGCACGGCAAGCGGTCGATGCTGCCGGCCACGCGATGCTGTCGGTCGACATGCTCGGTCAGGTGCGATGGCAATCGCCTGCCGCGCGCGAGTGGTTGCGAACCTGGCTGGACGCGGGGCGCCTGCCGCCGATGGCGACGGCCTGGCTGAGCCAGCGCAACGTGGAGGCCCTGCCCGTCGTCGCGGACGGCCGGCGCCTGAGCCTGTCGCGGCTGGCCAGTGACCACGCCGGCGTCACGCTGCTGGTGCGAAAGCGCGCCAGCGCACCCGAGCCCTCCGCGCTCGCTGCGGCCTTCGGGCTGACCGGCCGCGAAGCCGAGGTGCTCTATTGGGTCGCCTGCGGCAAGATCAACCGCGATGTCGGCGAGATCCTGGGCATGAGCGCGCGCACGGTCGACAAGCATCTGCAGCACGTCTTCGAGAAGCTCAACGTCGAGACCCGCACCGCGGCGGCATCGATGGTGCTCAACCACGCGGCATCGGACGGCTGAAGGGCTCTGTTCGCGATCTCGCGTATTTCATCGGCGCGGTGTTCTCGCGACACTGGTTCAACACTTGGAGGAACCCGATGAACCACGAGATCGACCAGCCCGCATCCCTCGCCAACTCCGATCGCCGCGGCCTGCTGAAGGCCGCCGCGGCCGTCGCCGGCACGGCCCTCGCCGGCGTGCCGAGCATCGGCTTCCCGCAGATCATGAAGCGTGACTTCCAGGGCATCACGCTGCGCCACATCGGCGTGTCGTATGCGGTGCAGCGCGAGATCGGGGAGCAGGCCTCGAAGGACCTCGGCTTCAAGGTCGAGATGCAGAACCTCGACACCTCGGCGTCGATCACGCGCTTCGTGACGCAGCCCAACAGCGTCGACATCGCCGACATGGAAGGTTGGCAGGTCAAGGTCGCGATGGCGCGCGGCCTGCTGCAGGGCATCGACTCGAAGAAGATCAAGGAGTTCGACGGCATCCTGCCGATCTTCACGACCGGCGTGTACGAAGGCCGCAAGATCTCGCGCCAGGGCATCTCGCCCTACGAGGTGATGTACACCAACGGCCCGGAGGCCAAGCAGATCGTCGAGGGCCAGCAGCAGTGGCTGACCTTCCTGCCCCAGGTCTTCAATGCCGACTCGCTCGGCTACCGCCCCGACAAGGTCGGCCGCGACGTCACCGAGTGGAAGGACCTGATCGATCCCAAGTTCTCCGGTCGCGCCGCGATCCTCGACATCCCGAACATCGGGATCATGGACGCCGCGCAGGCGCTCGAGTCGCGCGGCGACCTGGTCTACGGCAACAAGGGCAACATGACGCGCAAGGAGATCGACATCACGATCAACGCGCTGATCGAGCTGAAGAAGAAGGGCCACTTCCGCGCCTCGTGGAGCACCTTCGAGCAGTCGGTCGAGTTGATGGCCAGCGGCGAGGTGTTCATCCAGTCGATGTGGTCGCCGGCCGTGACGGCCGTGCTCGAGAAGGGCATCCCGTGCGTCTACGCGCCGGTGGCCATCAAGCCCAATGGCAAGGAAGGCTACCGCGGCTGGTGCAACGGCATGAGTCTGATGAAGCACCTGAGCGGCAAGAAGCTGGAGGCGGCCTACGAATACCTGAACTGGTACTACTCGGGCTGGCAGGGCGCCTACGTGGCTCGGCACGGCTACTACAGCCCGGTGCCGCGCACCGCCAAGTCGCAGATGACGGCCGCGGGGTTCGACTACTGGTACCTGGGCAAGCCGGCCGCCGAGATCATCAAGAGCGACCACGGCCAGCCTATCGCCACGGTGGGTTCGGTGCGTGACGGCGGCTCGCTGGCTCAGCGCTTCTCCAGCATCGCCTGCTGGAACACGGTGATGGACGAGAACCAGTACATGGTCCAGCGCTGGAACGAGTTCAAGGCGGCGTGACGCGGCAGAGAACGCACATGCTTCCCCAGCACAAGTCCTGGCTCCAGCTCGCACCGTTGACGCTGGTGCTGCTGCTGTTCGTCGCGGCACCGTTGGTCTTCGTCGTGATCGTCAGCTTCTTTCGCAGCGACGGCTTCGACACGATCCCGGCGTTCAGTGCCGAGAACTACGCCGCAGTGCTCAGCTCGAGCCTGACGCTTTCGCTGTACCTGAAGATGATCAAGTATGCGGTGATGACCTGGGCAGTCTCGTTGGTCGTGGGCTTCTTCGTCGCGTACTTCCTGGTCTTCCACGTGCGCAACCGAAGCGTCGCGATCGGGCTGTTCCTGCTCTGCACCGTGCCGTTCTGGACCTCGAACGTGATCCGCATGATCTCGTGGATGCCGGTGCTGGCCGAGCAAGGCGTCATCAACAGCGCGCTGCTCGCGCTCGGCCTGATCAAGGCCCCGCTGCGCATCCTGCTGTTCTCGGACTTCTCGGTGGTGCTGGCCTACGTGCACCTGTTCACCATCTTCATGATCGTGCCGATCTTCAATTCGATGAGCCGCATCGACCGCAAGCTGTTCGAAGCCGCGCGCGATGCCGGCGCCGGCCGATCCAAGACGCTGATGCTGGTGGTGCTGCCGCTCACCAAGTCGGGCATCGTGATGGGCTCGATCTTCGTCGTCACGCTGGTGATGGGCGACTTCTATGTGGTCAAGGTGATGAGCGGTGGCGGGTCGGCGTCGGTCGTCTCGGCCATGTACGACAACGTCTCGACCCTGCTGTTCCCGCCAGCTGCCGCGTCGGCCGTGATCCTGCTGCTGATCCTGACGCTGCTGATCGCCGTCCTGACGCGCTTTGTCGATGTGCGACAAGAACTCGTGCAGCGGAACTGAGCCTGTGTCCACCCTCACCGCCACGCCGACCGCCGGCGACATCCCTGTGCGCCCATGGACCTTCTACGTCCTCGCCCTCGTCTTCGCGGCCTATGTGCTGTTCCTGTACGGGCCGATGCTGTGCATGTACGTGCTGTCGTTCCAGGGCGAACAGGGCGCGCTGTCGTTCCCGATGCGCGGCGTCAGCCTGCACTGGTTCCACCAGCTCTGGGAAGGCCGCAGCGCCGATATCGCCGGCGCGGTAGCACGCTCGATCCCGCTCGCGCTGGCGGTGATGGCGATCACCGTCGTCGTCTCGGTCGCCGCGGGCCTGGGCTTTCGCCGCCGGGTGCGTGGCAGCAGCGTGCTGTTCTACGCGGTGATCGTCAGCCTCACGGCGCCGGGCTACATCCTGGGCATCGGCACCGGCCTGATGTTCAGCTTGTTCGGCTGGCAAACGAGCTGGTACACCTCTGCGCTCGGCTCGCACCTGTCGTGGACGCTGCCGTTTGGCGTGCTGATCACCTTCGCCGTCTTCGGCCGCTTCGACAGCGCCTTCGAAGAGGCCGCACGCGACCTGGGTGCAAGCCCGGCGCAGACACTGCGCCTGGTGGTGCTGCCGATCCTCGCGCCCGGCATCATTGCAATCGCGCTGTTCGGCTTCACGCTGTCGTACGACGAGTTCGCTCGCACGTTGCAGACCACCGGCCCGAACAACACCGTGCCGATCGAGATCTGGAGCATGACGCAGAACGTCACGTCGCCGACGATCTACGCGCTCGGCACCGTCACCACCGGGGTCTCGTTCGTGTGCATCGGCGCGGCGATCGTCGCCGTCGCGGTGATCCAGCGGCGGCGCCGCGCGCCGGCCTTCTCCCGATAACGGCCACTCGACAAGCGCGACTCAGCGCAGCACCCCATGTTCATCGACAACGCGAGTTCTCTTTCCCCGGCCACGGCGGCGCCCGTGCGCGCGGCAGCCAACGGCGGCGTCATGCTCGCGGGCCTGACGAAGCGCTTCGCCGACGGCATGGTGGCGGTCGACAACATCGACCTGCGCATCGCACCCGGCAGCTACTGCTGCCTGCTGGGGCCGAGCGGATGCGGCAAGACCACGATGCTGCGCATGATCGCCGGGCACGAGACGCCGAGCGAAGGCGCCATCCTGATCGACGGCACCAACGCCATCGGCCGCTCGCCGCGCGAGCGCGGCACCGCGATGATGTTCCAGAACTACGCGCTGTTCCCGCACCTCTCGGTGCGCCACAACGTGGCGTTCTCGCTGCGCGTGCGCGGCGTGGCGAAGAAGGAGCGGCTGTATGAAGCCGACCGGGTGATCGAGCAGGTGCAGCTCAGCGCGTTGGCGGATCGCCTGCCGGGCCAGCTCTCGGGCGGACAGCAGCAGCGCGTTGCGCTGGCCCGCGCCATCGTCATGCGGCCCGCCGTGCTGCTGCTCGACGAGCCGCTGTCGGCGCTCGACGAATTCCTGCGCCTGCAGATGCGCGGCGAACTGCGCGGCATGCAGCGCGAGCTGGGGATCACGTTCATCCACGTCACCCACACCCAGCTGGAGGCCATCGCGGTGGCCGACCAGGTGGTGGTGATGGACAAGGGCCGCATCGCGCAGTCGGCGTCGCCGCGGGAGATCTACGCGCAGCCGCGCACCGAGTACGTCGCGGCGTTCATCGGCGGGCAGAACGTGCTTCATGGACAGGTCATCGAACTCACCGAGTCGAGCGTCACGCTCAGCGGCGCGCATGGAGCGCGCTACCTGATGGCGCACGACGGCACGTCGCTCGCGCCGGGCCAGGCGATCTCGTTCGCGGTCCGCCGCGATCGCATGCGCGTCACCGGCGAGCACGCGGCACTGCCGCTCGCGCCCAACACGCTGCGCGGCCAGGTGCGCGAGCTCGAGTACCAGGGCATCTACATGAAGGTCAGCCTCGCGACCGACGATCCGGGCGCACCCGGTTGCGTAGTCTATGTGGAAGAGGCCACCTTCTTCAAGGACCCGGTCAGCGTCGGCCAGTGCGTGCGTTGCCATTGGGCCGCCGACGACGCGCACGGCCTGGTCCGTCTCTGAACCTCATTCAACCCACCGACCCAGGAGCGCTCATGAGAGATTACGAACTGTTCGACCTCGGCGATGTCGTGCTGCAGTGCCGGAAGACGCTGCGCGGCGCCAAGCTCGCCTACAAGACCTATGGCACGCTGAACGCGGCCAAGGACAACGCGATCGTCTACCCGACCTGGTACTCGGGCCAGCATTACGAGAACGAATGGCTGATCGGCACCGGCAAGGCGCTGGACCCGGGCCGATACTTCATCATCATTCCGAACATGCTGGGCAACGGCCTGTCGACATCGGCGAGCAACCACCCGGCGCCGTACGACAAGTCGCGCTTCCCGAACATCACCGCCTACGACAACGTGCGCCAGCAGCACCGTCTGGTGACCGAGCAGTTCGGCATCAGCAAGCTCAAGCTGGTGACCGGCTGGTCGATGGGCGCGCTGCAAACCTACCACTGGGGCGCGTTGTACCCGGACATGGTCGAGCGCATCCTGCCGTTCATGGGCTCGGCCAAGTGCTCGCGCCACAACCACGTGTTTCTCGAGGGCGCGAAGGCGGCGTTGCTCGCCGATGCGGCGTTCAAGGACGGCTGGTACGACACCCCGCCCGAGAAGGGCTTGCGCGCCTTCGGCCGCGTCTACGCCGGCTGGGGTTTCTCGCAGGCCTTCTACCGCCACCAGCTCGATCTGGAGGCGATGGGCCATGCATCGCTCGAAGACTTTCTGGTGGGCTTCTGGGAAGGGCTGTTCCTGAACCGCGACGCGAACAACCTGCTGACCATGCTGTGGACCTGGCAGCACGGCGACATCAGTGACAACGAGGTGTTCAAGGGCGACTTCGTGAAGGCGCTGGGCGCGATCAAGGCCAAGGCCATCGTGATGCCGGCCTCGACCGACCTCTACTTCCCGCCGGCCGACAACGAACTCGAAGTCAAGCACATGCCCAACGCCAAGTTGCAGGTGATCGAAACCGACTGGGGCCACTTCGCGGGTGGCCCCGGGACCAGTCCGGCCGACATCAAGGTGCTGGACGATGCACTGAAGGAACTGCTGGCCAGTTGATGGCGACTTCCTGCTCTGGCGTTCGTTTCGCACGCAGTCAATTTGAAAGAGATAATTTGTCTCATGAAGATTGCCACCTGGAACGTCAACTCGCTCGGCGTGCGCCTGCCTCAGCTGCTGGACTGGCTCAATGTTCATCAGCCGGACGCGCTGTGCTTGCAGGAAACCAAGCTCATCGATGACAAGTTCCCGCACGCCGAGATCGCGGCCGCTGGCTACCAGTCGCAGTGGTTCGGCCAGAAGACCTACAACGGCGTCGCGCTGATCAGCAAATCGCCGGCCACCGACGTGGTGCGCAACATCCCCGGCCACGATGACGCGCAGGCACGCGTCATCGCCGGCACGGTCGACGGCGTGCGCATCGTCGGTGTCTACATCCCGAATGGCCAGTCGGTGGAGAGCGAGAAGTTCCCGTACAAGCTGGCCTGGCTGACGGCGCTGCGCAGCTGGCTGGCGACCGAGTGCGCCGCGCACCCGCAACTGGCCCTGCTCGGCGACTACAACATCGCGCCCGAAGACCGCGATGTCTACGACCCGGTCACGTGGGCCGGCCAGGTGCTGTGCACGCCCGAGGAGCGTGCGCATTTCAAGGGCCTGCTCGCGCTCGGCCTGCACGACTCGTTCCGCCTGTTCGAGCAGCCGCCGAAAAGTTGGAGTTGGTGGGACTACCGCAACCTCGCGTTCCGCAAGAACCAGGGCCTGCGCATCGACCACGTCCTCGTCAGCGAGGCGCTGAAACCACGCGTGCTGAGTTGCGTGATCGACAAGCCGACGCGCAAGAACGAGCGGCCGAGCGATCACGCGCCGGTGATCGTCGAACTCTCGAGCTGAGCCGGCTCAGTCGTCCAGGCCGAGTTCCTGGATTTTTCGGGTGATCGTGTTGCGCCCGATACCGAGCTTCTGCGCGGCCTCGATGCGGCGGCCCCGTGTTATCTCGAGCGCGGTGCGGATCAGCTGGGCCTCGAACTTGTGGGTCAGCGTGTCCCAGACCTCGGGGTCGCCGGCCTGAAGCAGGCTGCGCGCGTCCTGCTCCAACCCGGCCAGCCATGAGCCGGCCGTCGCGAACGCAGGCGCCCCCGCAGGCGATGGCATGGCCACGGCGGGCACCGGCGGCGCCTCGGCCGGCCCCACCGTTGGCACAGCGGCGGGCGGCGGAACCGCCTTCGACCGGAACTCGGGCACGCTGGCAGCCGACTCCGTCGCCAGCTCCGGCGGCAGATCCTTCGCTTCGATCATCTGCGCCGGGGCCATCACGGTGAGCCAGTGGCAGATGTTCTCGAGCTGCCGCACGTTGCCTGGAAAGTCGAAACGCATCAGGTGCACCAGCGCCGCGTCGGTGATGCGCTTGGGTTCGACACCGAGCTCCTTCGCGCTCTTCTGCAGGAAGAAGCGTGTCAGAGATGGCACGTCTTCGGCGCGCTCGCGCAGCGCCGGTAGGCGCAGCCGAATCACGTTCAGGCGGTGGAACAGATCCTCGCGGAAGGCCCCGGCTCTCACGCGGTCTTCGAGGTTCTGGTGCGTCGCGGCGATCACGCGCACATTGCTCTTCATCGGGTTGTGACCACCCACGCGGTAGTACTGGCCGTCGCTCAGCACGCGCAGCAATCGGGTCTGCAGGTCGAACGGCATGTCGCCGATTTCGTCGAGGAACAGGGTGCCACCGTCGGCCTGCTCGAAGCGGCCGCGGCGCGTGGTCTGTGCGCCGGTGAACGCGCCGCGCTCGTGGCCGAAGAGCTCCGATTCGAGCAGATCCTTCGGAATCGCGGCGGTGTTGATCGCGACGAACGGGCCTGTCGAGCGCGGGCTGTGCTTGTGCAGCGCGTTGGCGACGAGCTCCTTGCCGGAGCCCGATTCACCGGTGATCAGCACCGTGACGATGCTCTGGCTCAGCCGCCCGATCGCGCGGAACA
>JBDUAG010000519.1:0-3483 GCA_040004785.1 Burkholderiales bacterium
ATCGTCGGCGAAGCGGTCACCGCTCCTGCAATCCCTCTTGTCTATGAAAAGCGGGCTGCTCGCTTTTCAAGGAATGCGTCAACCGCTTCGCGGTGATCGTCGGTCTTGTGCGACACCGCCTGGAACACGGCGGACATCTCCAGCACCGTGTCCAGGCGCGAGTGCAATGCTTCCCGCATCAGTCGCTTGGCCAGGCGCAGGGCGTGTGATGCGTTCGCTGTGATGCGCCCGGCCAGCTCACGCGCCACATCCATCAACTCCCCATGGGGCACCACGCGCGAGACCAGGTTCCAATCAAGGGCCTGATGCGCGTCGAGGGTGTCACCGGTGAAGGCGAGCTCCGACGCGCGTGAGAGGCCGACGATCCGCGGCAGCAGCCAGGCGCCGCCGTCCCCGGGGATGATCCCCAACTTGACGAAGCTTTCCGCGAACTTCGCCTTTTCAGAGGCGATCCGGATGTCGCACATGCAGGCCAGGTCAAGGCCTGCGCCGATCGCGTGGCCATTGATCGCGGCGATCACCGGCACTTCCAGGTTGAACAAGGCCAGCGGCAGGCGCTGAATGCCGCGCCGATACTCATGCCGAATATCCATCGCGCTCACTTCTGGCGACGCCTGCCGCTTCATCTCTCGGATGTCTCCGCCGGCTGAGAACGATGGGCCGTTGGCCGTGAGAATGACGCAGCGCACGCCCCGGTCGGCATCGATTCTGTCAATCGCGTCCAGAAACTCCGTCACCGCGGTGTTCCCGGTGAGTGGGTTGCGCAACTGCGGCTGATTCATGGTCAACGTGACCAGCGGGCCGTCTTGTTCGTAGAGCAGGAAATCGGACATGGCGCTCCTCTTTGCGGAAGGCACCAGTCTGTCCTTGGCCCTAGGGGCGGTCCAATACCGATTCGCAGACTGGCCATGGCGTTTTGCTATGACTCGCCGAGGTATCGGTATTGGACACCTCGCGATCTTGCCCCCTATCCTGAACGCAGTTTCAAGAGACAGACATGGCAGACCTTCTGGAAAATCTGCGCCTGGCCACACTTCCGTCCGCGGCCGAAGCCTTTCGCCACGAGGTGAAGGCATTTCTGGCGCGCGAGCTGCCTGCGCTTCCGGCCGATGTGCGCGCACGCTCGTGGCTGGCCTTCGACGCTGAGTTCAGCCGCTCGCTGGCCCGGCGCGGCTGGGTCGGCATCACCCTGCCGCCCCAATACGGCGGGGGCGACTTCGATGCCTTCCATCGTTTCGTGTTGGTGGAAGAGCTGCTTGCCGTTGGGGCACCCGTCGGTGCCCATTGGATCGCCGACCGGCAAAGCGGGCCATTGATCCTGAAGTTCGGCACCGAGGCTCAGAAGCAGCAATACCTGCCGCGCATTTGCCGAGGGGAGATCTTCTTCTGCATCGGCATGAGTGAACCGAACTCCGGCTCCGACCTGGCCAGCATTCGCAGCCGCGCCGTTCGCACGGACAAAGGGTGGCGCCTCTCAGGGCACAAGACGTGGACCACCAATGGTCATCAGTGCGACTACAGCATCGCGCTTGTTCGCACCTCCGGCGGACCCGAAGATCGGCAGGCAGGCCTGTCGCAGTTCATCATCGACCTCAAGCTGCCCGGTGTGACGGTCCGGCCCATCGTCGACCTGACCGGAGACGCGCACTTCAGCGAGATGTTCTTCGATGAGGTCGAGCTGCCCGAGGAGGCGCTGGTCGGCAACGAGGGCGACGGATGGAAACAAGTCAATGCGGAGCTCGCTTTCGAGCGCAGCGGCCCGGAGCGGCTGTATTCGAGCATCGTGCTGCTCGACAGCTGGCTGGCCTGGTTGCGGGAGGGCGAGCGCGCCGAGCGGCATTTGGAGATGGTGGGGCAGTTCGCCGCGCATCTCGCCACGCTGCGCCAGATGTCCATCGCCGTCACCGCGAAGCTCGCCGCTGGCGAAAGCCCCGTGGTGGAAGCGGCACTGGTCAAGGACATCGGAACCGAGTTTGAGCAGGCTATTCCCGCCTGGATCGAGACCGCCATCGGCGCCGACCCGCTGGACCCGCCCGATCCGACGCTGCTGCGCACCCTCACCTATGTGAGCCAGATGGCACCCACGTATTCGCTGCGCGGCGGCACCCGGGAAATCCTCCGCGGCGTGATCGCGCGCGGCCTGGGCTTGCGCTGAACCGAGCTCTCACCATGTTTGCACAAGCCATTGAATCTATCCTTGCGACGCACTGCACGCCGGATGCGGTTCGCGCGATCGAAGCGGGGTCCAGCCCGCAGGCCCTGGCCGGCGCCATCGCGCAAGCCGGCTTTCATGAGCTGCTCGCTCCCGAGGAGGAGGGCGGCGGCGGCGCCGGATGGCGCGAATTTTTCGAGGTGGTCGCGCTGTGCGGCGCGCACGCCGTGCCGCTGCCGCTGGTACAGACGCTGGCTGCGAGGGCCATCGTTCGCAATCGGAAACTGTTGCCCTCCGGCCTGATCACATTCGCGCCGGCGCTCGCGGACGGCGCCGACGGCTCGATGCACGCGCTGCACGTGCCAGTGGCCCGCGTCGCCTCGCACGTCATCGCCGCCGATGGCGACACGCTACGCCTGCTGTCGGTCGCCGACGCCCACCAGTTGCCCAGCGGAATCCATGGCAGTCTCGCGGCCTCGCTGCGCTGGAAGCGTGGCGCCGGCCTGCGCCTGCCCTGTTCCATTTCCATGGCGCATTTCCAGGCACTGGGCGCGCTGCTCCACGCCGGACTGCTGGCAGGAGCCATGAAGCGCACCTTCGACATGACGATGACCTATGCAAACGAGCGCGTCCAGTTCGGCAAACCGATCGGCAAGTTCCAGGCGATCCAGCACCAGCTGAGCGTCATGGCGGAGCAGGTAGCGTGCGCTCGCATGGCCGCCGAAGCCGCCTTCGCAACCGACGCCGTTCTGCCCACGCCCGCCGCCTGCGCCGGCGCGAAGGCACGGACCAGTGAGGCCGCACAGATCGTGGCGTCGACGAGTCACGCCGTACACGGCGCCATCGGTATCACCGAGGAGTACGACCTGCAGCTGTTCACCAGGCGCTTGCACGAGTGGCGGCTGGCCCATGGCTCGGAGAGCTACTGGCACCGCGAACTGGGCCGTTTGTTCGTGGCCAGCGAGCATCCACTCGGTGCCGATTTCGTTCGTTCACTGTTCCAACAAGTCCCTGCATGACTTCAGCGCCCTAAAGCCCAACCGCACATTTCCGCATGACCTCGACCGATTCCAAACCCATCCGCCCCGAGCAGGAATACCTCGCCTTCCTGGCCCGCGGCCGCTTCATGATCCAGCGCAGCCGAACCAGCGGCCGGCATGTGTTCTACCCCCGCGTTGCGGAGCCCGGCAGCGGCGACACCGACCTCGAATGGGTCCCTGCCAGCGGCACCGGCGTGGTGTACGCCAGCACCGTGGTGCGGCAGCGTCCACCGGCGCCCGACTACAACGTGGTGCTGGTCGACCTGGACGAGGGCGTGCGCATGATGAGCC
>JBDUAG010000520.1:0-3475 GCA_040004785.1 Burkholderiales bacterium
GGAAGGTCGCGTTCGTGATCATCGTGCCGGCCTTGGTCAGCTCGACGAAACCGATCACCGACGCCAGCGCCGTGCCCTTGATGACCTGCACCAGGAAGCCCACGGTGGGCGGCACCGCGACACGCAGCGCCTGCGGGCCGATCACGTGGCGCAGCTGCTCGCTCAACGAGAGCGCGAGTGCCGTCGAGGCCTCCCACTGGCCCTTGTTCACCGCGTTGACGCAGCCGCGCCAGATCTCGGTCAGGAACGCGCTCGTGTACAGCGTCAGCGCCAGCGCCGCCGCGACCCAGGCCGAAACGTTGACGCCGAACAGCGCCAGGCCGAAGTACGCCAGAAAGAGCTGCATCAGCAGCGGCGTGCCCTGGAACAGCTGCACGTAGCCGCCGACCAGTTGATCCGCGAAGCGCAGCTTCGCGATGCGCGCGATCAGCAGCGCGATGCCGACCAGGCCGCCGCCAACGAACGCGATCAGCGACAGAAGTACCGTCCAGCGCGCGGCGAGCAGCAGGTTGCGGAAGATGTCCCAGAGGGTGAAGTCGACCAATGCGTTACTTTCCGAAGATGAAGCGCGGGCCGGCCCAGTTGAGCAGGAGGCGCAGCAGCATCGACAGCGCGAGGTAGATCAGCGTCGCGACGATGAAGGCCTCGAACGCGCGGAAGTTGCGCGACTGGATCAGGTTGGCCGCATACGAGAGTTCAGGCGTCGAGATCTGCCCGCACACCGCCGAGCCCAGCATCACGATGATGATCTGGCTCACCAGCGCCGGCCAGACGCGCTTCAGCGCCGGCGGCAGCACGACGCGCGTGAACACCTGCATCTCGCTCAGTGCCAGACTTTGGGCGGCTTCGATCTGGCCTTTCGGCGTCGTCGCGATGCCGGCGCGGACGATCTCGGCCGCGTACGCGCCGAGGTTCACGACCATCGCCAGCACCGAGGCGACTTCGGGTGACAGCTTGATGCCGATGCCCGGCAGCCCAAAGAAGAGGAAGAACAGCTGCACGATGAACGGCGTGTTGCGGATCAGTTCGACATAGGTCCCGACGATGCGCCGCAGCCACGGCGCGCCGTGCAGCCGCGCCCAGGCGCAGGCCACGCCGAGCGCGACGCCGACCGACGCCGACACGGCCGTCAGCGCGAGCGTCGCGGCCACGCCCTTGGCCAGCAGCGGCCATTCCGCGAGGACCGCGGGGAAGTCGAGGGCGATCACGCGCAGGTCAGATCGCGTCGCCCAGCGGCCGGCCGAGCCACTTCATCGAGAGCTTGTTCAGCTCGCCCGACTTCTTCGCGTCCGCGATGATCTCGTTGACCTTCAGGCGCAGCTTGTCTTCGCCCTTGGCGACGCCGATGTAGTTCGGCGAATCCTTCAGCAGCAGCTTGAACTCGGTGCCCAGCTGCGGGTTCTTGCCCATCATGTCGCCGGCCACCGAGGCGCCGATCGCGACGAACTGCACCTGCCCGGCCACGTAGGCGGAGACGGTGCCGTTCATGTCCTCGAAGCGGCGGGTCTCGACGCTGGCCGGCGCGACCTTGCCCAGCTCCTGGTCTTCCATCGCGCCGCGGGTCACACCGACGGTCTTGCCGGCGAGGTCGGCGAAGCTCTTGACGGGAATGGTCTTCGGGCCGAACACGGCCTGGAAGAACGGCGAGTACGGCACCGTGAAATCGATGACCTTTTCGCGCTCGGCGTTCTTGCCCAGCGTCGCGATCACCAGATCGGCCTTCTTGGTCTGCAGGTACGGGATTCGGTTCGCGTTCGTCACTGGCACGAGTTCGACCTTGACGCCCAGCTTGGCACCGATCAGCTGCGCCACATCGATGTCCAAGCCACGTGGCTGGAGGTCGGTGCCGACCGAGCCGTAGGGCGGGGCGTCGGTCGGGATGGCGATCAGGATCAGCTTCTTCGCCATCACGTCGTCGAGCGCCGTCTGGGCGTGCGCGGTGGCGAGCAGCGTCGGCGCCAGTGCGAGGGCGCAGGCGAGCTTGAGCAAGGAACGGGTTTTCATCGAGCGGGTCTCCGGTGGCTCTGTGGGTCCGCGGAGGTTAGCAAGGGCCGTGCCGTCAGCGGCGCGGCTCGGGCAACGGTGCGCGCAGGCGCACCAGCGTCTGCTGCAGGACCCTGGCGTCCGAGCTGGCACGGTGGCGCTGAAGGCGCATTTCGGTGGCGACCTGCTTCTTCACGATGTCCCAGAACGCCGCCTCGCGCTCGGTCAGCAGCGCGCGCAGGTTGTCGAGCTTGAAAGCCGGCGTCAGGCCGGCAGCCTGGAACAGCACGTTGAGCCAGACGTAGTCGTGCGCCCAGCCGTCGGAGTACAAGGTCATGCCGCGCAGACGGTCGTTCAGCAGCAGCGCAATCTCGAGAATGTCGCGCCCGTGGGTGCGCGCCGTCTCGCGCGAGATGCGGTGCAGCCGCTCGGCGGCGTCGTCCCAGTGCGTCCACCCCGGGGCCGGGCGGATCAGCGTGCAGAAGCTGGCGCCGTCGGGCAACACGAAGCCGAGCTCCACCGGGAAGCTGTCCCGGCCGAAGCCGGAAGCCTCGATGTCCAGCACCGCAGGTGCGAGGAGCACAGCGGGTTCGGGCGAAGCGATGACGACGGGCATGACCACAGAATAGACCTCGCGAGCCGGGTTGTTTCGTGAACTAACACCGCTTCCGACCCGCTTCTCTCGGTATCGATCCTCGCAGGCGGCTCCGGGTTCCCGCGCTGGAAGGCGGCGCGCGCCTGCGCTATACCTCGGCGTCCGCCCAAATTCCTCTAGCTTCGGAGCCTTGTTTGAAACTCAACGCCGTACCCGACCGACCGCACCACACCATCTGGCCCAAGCGGCTGCCGCGCCAACTGATCGTGCCGGCGACGACGCTGTGGTTCAACCTCGAAGTCGCCGCGGCGCGCTTCCCGGACAAGGCGGCCTACCTGTTCTTCGGCCAGCCGCTGAGCTTCGGCGAGCTGAAGCGCCAGGCGGAGGCCATTGCCGGCTGGCTGCAAAGCGTCGGCGTGAAGGCCGGTGACCGGGTTGCGGTCTTCATGCAGAACTGCCCGCAGTACGCCGCCGCGTACTACGGCATCCTGCGTGCCAACGCGGTCGTGGTGCCGGTGAACCCGATGAACCGCGCAGAGGAGTTCAAGCACTTCATCACCGACCCGCAGACCCAGGTCGTGATCTGCAGCGCCGATCTCGCGGCGATCGTCGCGAGCGCCAACGCCGACGTGCCCGAGGCGCAGCGCCTGGGGCAGGTGCTCGTGACGCGCTACACCGATGCGATGCCCGGGAACGAGATCGACCCCGCCGACGCGCCGCCCGCCGCGATGGAGGCCTGGCTGCGCAGCGACCCCGCGTTGCCCGCCGGCCACCTGCACTGGACGGACGTGCTCGCGCTGAAGCTCCAGCCAGGCCCGCACACCGCGCAGCCCGACGACCTGGCGCTGCTGCCCTACACCTCGGGCACGACCGGCCTGCCCAAGGGCTGCATGCACA
>JBDUAG010000065.1:0-11728 GCA_040004785.1 Burkholderiales bacterium
CGCCGATCCTCGACCACGGCGCCTACGTGATGCTCGGCAACGACGAGCTGTTCCTCGAAATGCTGAGCCGCGGCGCGGACTTCCAGCATATCCGCGATTACGTGGGCTGGACCATCAATGCCGCCAAGGCGATGGGCGTGAAGGTCGTCAACCCCGGCGGCATCTCGGCCTTCAAGTTCAACCAGCGCAAGCTCGACGTCGACGAGAACCATGTGCACTGGCAGGTCACGCCGCGCCAGGTCGTGCACACGCTCGCGAAGGCGTTGCGTGAACTCGGTGTGCCGCACCCGCTGCACATCCACGGCAGCAACCTCGGCGTGGCGGGCAACATCCAGTCCACGCTCGAGACGATAGACGCGCTCGAAGGCCTGCCCGCGCACCTGACGCACGTGCAGTTCCATGCCTATGGCACCGAAGGGCCGAAGAAGTTTTCATCGGCGGCGCTGCAATTGGCCGAGGCCGTCAACGCGCACCCGAACGTCAGCATCGACGTCGGCCAGATCATGTTCGGCCAGACCGTCACCGCCTCGGGCGACACGATGCGCCAGCATGCGCAGTCGGGCCTGGCGAGCCCGCGTAAATGGATCGGCGCCGACATCGAATGCGAGGCCGGCTGCGGCGTCGTGCCGTTCCGCTACCGTGACCAGAACTTCGTCAACGCGCTGCAGTGGGCGATCGGGTTGGAGATCTTCCTGCTGGTCAACGACCCGTGGCGCGTGGTGCTGACGACCGACCACCCGAACGGCGGCCCGTTCACCAGCTACCCGCACCTGATCCGGCTGCTGATGGACCGCAGTTTCCGCGCCGAGCAACTCGCCAAGCTGCATCCCGACGTGGCGGCGCACGCCGCGCTGAATTCGATCACCCGCGAGCTGTCGCTCTACGAGATCGCGATCATGACGCGCGCCGCGCCGGCCCGGCTGCTCGGCCTGAAGGATCGCGGCCATTTGGGGGCCGGTGCCGCGGCCGATATCGCGGTCTACCGAGAAGACGCCGACCACGAGGCGATGTTCGCGACGCCGGCGTATGTGTTCAAGGATGGCACGCTGGTCGCGCGCGCCGGCCGCATCACCGCGGTGCCGGTGGGCGGCACGCACTTCGTCGCGCCCGACTACGACCGTGGCATCGAGACCATGCTGCGCAAGCACCACGCGGCGCAGGGGCTGGTGAATTTCGACCAGCTCGCGATCGGTCACGACGAGTTGTGCGGCTGCTGCAACGGTGGGCGGCTGCTGCCGGCTGCCTGTTTCGAATCTGCATCGTGAGCGATCCTCGGGTCATCAATGGCGTCGTCATCGACGACACCTTCGCCGAGGCCTTCCCGATGAAGGCCACGCGCCTCGTCATCACCGCGCACAACCTGACCTGGGCGCGCCACGCGGCAGCCAGTGCGACCGGCTTCGCGACCTCCGTGATCGCCTGCGGCTGCGAGGCCGGCATCGAGCGCGAGCTCGGTCCCGACGAGACGCCCGACGGGCGGCCCGGCCTGGCGCTGCTGATCTTCTCGATGTCGGGCAAGGAACTGGCCAAGCAGGTCGAGCGCCGCGTCGGCCAGTGCGTGCTGACCTGCCCGACCACCGCGGTGTTCGCCGGCATCACCGAAGGCGAGGCGATCGCGCTCGGCAAGAACCTGCGCTTCTTCGGCGACGGCTGGCAGATCTCGAAATTGATCAACGGGGTGCGCTACTGGCGCGTGCCGGTGATGGACGGCGAATTTGTCGCGCAGGAAACCACCGCGGTGACGAAGGCGGTGGGCGGCGGCAACCTGTTGATGCTCGCGACCGACACGGACGCGGCGCTGAATGCGGCCGAAGCGGCGGTGCAGGCGATGAAGCGGCTGCCCAACGTCGTGATGCCGTTCCCCGGCGGCGTGGTGCGCTCGGGCTCGAAGGTCGGCAGCAAGTACGCGACGCTCAGCGCGTCGACCAACGACGCGTTCTGCCCGGGCCTGTACGGCCTGGCCGCAAAGAGCGAGATCACGCCCGAGGTGCGTTGCGTGCTGGAGATCGTCATCGACGGGCTGACCGAAGCCGATGTCGGCGCCGCGATGCGCGTGGGCATGCAGGCCTGCATCGAGATCGGCGCGGCAGGCGGGCTGCGGCGCATCTCGGCCGGCAACTATGGCGGCAAGCTCGGGCCCTATCACTTCCACCTGCACAAGCTGCTCGGTGCGGACGGGGGCCTGTCATGACCCGGGTGCGGCTCGCCCTGAAGCACGCGCCGGCGTTGCGCGTCGACCTGCGCGGCGTGACGCCGGCGGCGGTGGCTGGTCTGACGTTGGTGCAGATCGAGCGGCTGCCAGTGACGCACGGCACGCAGACATTGTCACTCGCGGAGTTCTTCGCGGTGGCCTGCGACGATGCGCCCGAGGCCGACGGCGAGCTGGTGTTCGAAGGCGACCTGTCGCGCTTCGATCGCATCGGCTGGCAGCTCGCCGGCGGTCGCATCGTCGTCGCCGGCCCGGCCGGCGACTACGTCGGCGCGTGCATGAGTGGCGGCGATGTGCAGGTGCAGGGCAGTGCCGGGCTGCTGGCGGCCTGCGAGATGGCCGGCGGCACCTTGACGATTGCCGGCGATGTCGGCGACCACGCCGCGAGCAGCCTGCCCGGCAGCATGGATGGCATGCGCGGCGGCACGCTGATCGTGCGCGGCCGCGCCGGTGATCGCTTTGCCGATCGGATGCGGCGCGGCACTGCGCTGGTGTTGGGCGATGTCGGCGATTTTCTGGCCTCGCGGCTGGTCGCCGGCACGATCGCGATCGGCGGCCGGGCCGGAGCGCACATCGGCTACGGCATGCGGCGCGGCAGCGTCGTGTTCGCCGGCAGTGCACCCCAGGTCGCGGCAACCTTCGTGCCCGCGCTCGTTGACGCGGCCGTGGCGTGGCAACTGCTGGCGCGTGACATCGCCCGCCACGGCGGGCCGTTCGCCGGCCTGGCGGCGCGGCGCATCGTGCGCCACCTCGGTGACCTGTCGGCCGACGGCCGGGGCGAGCTGATCGTCGCCGTGTAGGCTTGCACCTGGGATGCCGCGCGGCATCGACAACGATTCCTTTTCACGAAAGACCCACGATGAGCAACGACTTCCTCTTCCACGCCGGCGAGGCGACGGTGCTGGCCCGCGACGGCCAGTTCACCGATGCGATGCCCGAGATCCTGATCGGCCGCACCAGCGGGCCGGTCGGTCAGGCCTTCGCCAACATGATGGCGCAGACCAAGGGCCACACCGCGATGTTCGCGATCCGCGCCTGCAACCAGCTGGTGCGGCCGGCGACCATCGTCGTGCCCAAGGTCACGCTGAAGGATTTCGCGAACATCGACCTGTTCGGTGGCGTGGTGCAGAGCGCCACCGCCGATGCGGTCGTCGACTGCCTGATCGAGGGCGTCATCCCGAAGGCCATCGCCAACGAGCTGTGCATCATCAGCCTGGTCTGGATCGACCCGCGCTGCGCGAAAGACGCCAATCTCGACAAGAAGGACATGTACCGCACGAATTACGAGGCGACCAAGCTCGCGATCCGCCGCGCGCTCAACAACGAGCCGTCGATCGACGAGCTGATCGCGAATCGCCACAAGATCAAGCACGACATGGACGACTGGTCCTGAGCATGAACGCCTTCGCGTTGCTGGACGACCGCGCCGCGACAAGCGCGCGGCCCGGCAGCCGTCTGTACGAAGGCTTTGAATGCGAGCACCGCTGCGTCGACCCGTTGCAGCTGGCCGCGATGTGGGCGCAGGTCGATGCCGACCAGCGCGCCGGACTGCACGCGGTGCTGCTCGCCGACTACGAATGGGGCACGAAGCTGCTGAAGGCTGGGGTCAGGTCGGACGACCACTCGGCGTTGCGCGTGCTGATGTTCCGCACGCTGACGCGCTTCTCGCGCGACGAGGTCGATGCCTGGCTGGCCGAGCGCGACGCCTCCGGTGCTGACGAACCGGCCGGCGTGATGCACCTGCAACCCAGCGTCGACCACGCCGAGTTCACGCGCGCGATCGAGGCGATTCACGAGGCGATCCGCGCTGGTGAAACCTACCAGGTCAACTACACCTACCGCATCAATGGGGCCGTCTTCGGGTCGCCGATGGCGCTGTACCGCCGCTTGCGCGCGCGCCAGCCGGTCGACTACGGCGCCTTGATCGCCCTGCCCGAGGGTGGGCCCGTCACGCACGTGCTGTCGCTCTCGCCCGAGCTGTTCCTGCGCCACGAGGCCGGCGTGCTGACGGCGCGGCCGATGAAGGGCACGGCCGCGCGCGTGGCGGCGCCCGAGAGCGACAGCGAATCGGCGCGACTGCTCGCGATCGACATCAAGAACCGCGCCGAGAACCTGATGATCGTGGACCTGCTGCGCAACGACCTGGGCCGGCTCGCGCAGATCGGTTCGGTTCGGGTGCCTGCACTGTTCGCGATCGAGCCCTACAGCACCGTTTTCCAGATGACCTCGACGGTGCAGGCGCAGATCCGCCCCGAGGTCGGCATGCCGGAACTGCTGCGCGCGGTGTTCCCCAGCGGCTCGATCACCGGCGCGCCCAAGCACCACACGATGGAGCTGATCGCGCAACTCGAGAGCACGCCGCGCGGTCTGTATTGCGGCGCGATCGGCTGGGTCGATGCGCCGCAGGGCGATGCCCGCATCGGCGCCTTCTGCCTCTCGGTGGCGATCCGCACACTGACGCTGGGCGCCGCGGCTCAGGGCCTGCGCCCGCTGCGCATCGGCGTTGGCGCCGGCATCGTGAGCGACAGCCGCGCCGACGACGAGTTCGAGGAATGCCGCCTGAAGGCGCGCTTCCTGACCGGCCTGGATCCGGGCTTCGAATTGTTCGAGACGATGCTGTCGACGCCGGGGCAGGGCGTGCGCCATCTCGAACGCCACCTTGCGCGCCTGGCGCACAGCGCGCAAGTGCTCGGATTCGAGTTCGAGCGTGCGGCGCTGCTCGCGACGCTGGACGCGTTTGCGCGCGGCGCCTCGATCGTCACGCGCCTGCGGCTCGCGCTCGCACACGACGGGCGTCTGAGCTTGACCCACGCACCGCTCATCTCGTTGCCGGCCGGTCCGGTCCGGCTGCTGTTCGGCGAGCACGAGCTGCCCGAGGCCGATGCGCTCGCGGCCCACAAGACCACGCGGCGCCAGCACTACGACGCCGGCGTGCGTGCCGCCGAGAACGCCGGTGCGTTCGACACCTTGTTCTTCAACACGGCGGGCCGGCTGGTCGAAGGCGGCCGCAGCAATGTCTTCGTGCAGCTGGATGGCCGCTGGTGGACGCCGCCGCTGTCCGACGGCGCCTTGCCCGGTGTGATGCGCGGCGTGCTGATGGCCGACCCGGCCTGGAGCGCGCAGGAGCGCAGCCTGACGCGTGCCGATCTCGCGCGCGCGGAAGGCCTGGTCGTCTGCAACGCGCTGCGTGGTGCGTTGCCGGCCGAACTGCTGGCGTTGCCGCAGCCGTCCGCGGCATGAAGCTCGCGCTGTTCGACCTCGATCACACGCTGATTCCGTTCGACAGCGGCATGGCGTGGACGCATTTCCTGGTCGAACGCGGCGTGCTGCCCGCGGACGCCGACGAAACGTACCTCGACTACTGCCGGCAGTACGTCGCCGGGACACTCGACATCCATGCCATGCACTTCGCCAGTGTCGCCGCGCTCGCGAGGGTTCCGCGGGCTCAGCTGGCGCAATGGGCGGGCGAATTCGAACGGACGCTGCGTGCGCGCGTGCCCGCAGACGCCCGCGCCCTGGTGCAGCGCCACCTCGACGCCGGTGACTTGTGCGCGCTCGTCACCGCGACCACGCGGTTCATCGCCGAGCCCTGCGCACGCCTGTTCGGTCTGAGCCACGTGATCGCCACCGAAGGCGCGACCGTTGACGGCACGACGGGCGGCGCGCTGACCGGCGCGATCGACGGCCTGCCGTGCTTCCGTGAGCACAAGGTCACGCGGGTATTGCAGTGGCTGGCACAACGGCAGCCGGGAGGCTTCGCGGCCTTCGAGCAGAGCTGGTTCTACTCGGACTCGACGAGCGATCTGCCGCTTCTCAGCGCGGTGTCGAACCCCGTCGCCGTGCGGCCGGACGACCGGTTGCGCGCGCACGCGCAGCAGGAGGGCTGGCCAATCCTCGATCTGGCTTGAAACAGCGGGGCCAGCGGCAGTGGCGCCGGTTGGCGGGAACTTTTTCGCACCTGCCCGACGATGAATTCGCTCAGGTCGCTGCCACGGGCACCGATATTCCGTTCAGTTGCAGGGCCAGACACCGGCAGTGCATGGCGTCGTCCTCCACCGACTGGAGAAGATCAATGAGCTGGATACGCAGAGTGAGCCTGGTGCGCCGGGTGACGATAGGCTTTGGCTGCACCGCGGCGATCATCGCGGGCATCGGTGGCGGTGGCGCGTGGGCGCTGCAAGGCGGCGTCCCCGCCAGCGCGGCGAACAGCGCGGCATGGGCCCTGGGCGCCCTGACGACCGGCGGTTGTCTGTTCGCGCTCCTCGCCGCCTGGGCGATCCGCAGCAGCATCAAGGATTCGGTCGAATCCACCGTGCAGTGTGTGATCCGCATCGCCGGCGGCGACCTCGAGACCAAGATCGAATCGCCCGGCAAGGACGAGATTTCCTGGCTTCGCGGCGAGCTGAACTCGATGCGCAAGAAGCTGCGCAAGACGGTGCTCGAGGTGCGCGAGACTGTGGATGGTGTGAACATCGCTTCCGAAGAGATTGCCAGCGGCAACCTCGACCTGTCGACCCGCACCGAGAACCAGGCCGGCGCGCTTCAGCAGACCACGAGTTCGATGCAGCAGCTCGCGAGCACGGTGCAGAGCAATGCCCGCAGTACGAACGAGGCGCGCACGGTGGTGGCGCAGTCCAGCGAGGTGGCGTCGCGCGGCGAGAAGACGATGCGCGATGTCATCCTGCGCATGGGCGAGATCAACGGCAGTGCGACGAAGATCTCCGAGATCATCGGCGTCATCGACGGCATCGCGTTCCAGACCAACATCCTGGCGCTGAACGCCGCCGTCGAGGCAGCGCGGGCCGGCGAGCACGGGCGCGGCTTCGCGGTCGTGGCCTCGGAAGTACGCGGGCTCGCGCAGCGCAGCTCGACTGCCGCGCGGGAGATCAAGACCTTGATCGGCGACTCGACCCAGAAGGTCGAGGCCGGCTCCAAGCTCGTCGATGACGCCGGCCGCACGATGCAGGAGATTCTCGACAGCGTGAACCGGGTGTCGCGCCTGATCGGCGACATCGCGGACGCGGGTCAGTCGCAAAGCAGCGGCATTGACCAGGTACACCACGCGATCGCGCAGATCGACACGATGACGCAGCAGAACGCCGCGCTCGTCGAGCAGCTGGCGGCTGCCGCGCAGTCGCTGAAGGGTCAGTCGGGACGACTGACCGAGTCGATGAGCTCGTTCCGCGTCGTCGCCTGAGCATCGGCCGACCACTGCGCCGCAGCGGCTCGCAGCGATGCGAGCCGCTTGCGCGTTCCCGGATGGGTGGCGGTGTCCTGGTTCATGCCCAGGTGGATGAAGGTGGAGACTGCGTCCTGCGGCGGGCGGCCGAGCGCGCGCAGCGTGCGCAGCGCGAACGCGTCGGCCTCGAACTCCTGCCGGTACGCGAGCCCGGATGCGTCGCGCCCGAGCAGCGCCGCCACCGGCTCGGTCTGGTCCGGGGTCACCGCGCCGGGAACCCACTTCTGGTACAGGTGCTCGGTCTGCTCCCAGTGGCGCAGCTCCACGTGTCCGAGCTCGTGCGCGAGGATGAAAAGCCGCTCGCCCTCGCTCAGGTCGGCCAGCGATTCGTTCGCCAGCACGACGCGGCCCTGCAGCGTCTCGGCGATGGTCTCGCCTTCGATCACGCGCAGCTCCACCGGGTGCCTCAGTCCGAGCGCGCGCGCCAGGGTCTCGAAGCTGTTACGCACCGCCAGGGCGCGTGGGCTGCTCGGGTCGGCCGCGCTCGTGCGGTCCAGCCGCGCCAGTTGCGAGCGTGCCAATACGCCGAGGATGCCCTCGTCACCGTGGGCGGCGGTGCCTGCCAGCAGCAGAGTGAGTGTGACGATCCACCAGCGCATGTCGGACGCTCCCGCGGCGCGGGAGGGGCCGGCCGTTGATTGCTGCATCGCAACAATCGTGCCAGAAACACGGGTTAACCCTCGCGCCTACCAGCTCGGACGCAGGCGACGGCTTCCACACTCAGGCTTCGATCAGTCCCCAGTGCAGCGCCACCAGCGTCAGCTCCGACTGGTTGCTGGCGCCGAGCTTCTGCTTGACGTGGAACAGGTGGGTGCCGACGGTGCTGGGCGACAGCTTCAGGTTGTCGGCGATCTGCGCGACGCTCAGCCCGCGTGCGAGTTGCACGAACACCGAAAACTCGCGCTCGCTCAGTGCGTCCGCCGGGCTCGTCTCGCCGCGGACCTCGGCGACGGCGAGCGCCTGCGCCGTGTGCGCATCGACGTAGGGCCGGTTGGCGGCGACCGCAGTGACCGCCGCGATCAAGGCTTCTGGCGCGCTGCGCTTGGCCAGGTAGCCGAGCGCCCCGGCGCGCAGCACGCGTCGCGGGTGGGCGGTGTCTTCATGCGCCGAGAGCGCGAGGATGCGGGCCTTCGGGTCCTGAGCGAGCAGGCGCCGCACGGCTTCAAGCCCGCCCATGCCGGGCATCGACAGGTCCATCACGACCACGTCAGGCCGCACCCGGGCGTAGTCGGCGCAGGCCTGTTCGCCGGTGTCGGCCTCGGCCACCACCTCGACCTCGGCGTCGACCAGCAGCATGCGAAAGCCCATGCGCACCAGCGCGTGGTCGTCCACGAGCATGACGCGGATCATGCGGTTTGCGCCTCGGTAGCCGCTGGCGCGACGGCTTCGAGCGGCAGCCGCACCTGCAGCGCCACCCCTTTCGGGTCGCGGCCGTCGATGCGGAAGGTTCCGCCCAGGCCTTCCGCGCGCTCGGCGAGCCAGCGCAGGCCGTGGTGCCCGCTGGCCGGCGGCGAGGCGGGCAGGCCGCGGCCGTCGTCGGTGACGGTGAGCGTGGCCGCGCCGGCATCGCGCCGCAGCTCGACCCGGATGTGCGTGGCCTGGCCGTGGCGCAGCGCGTTGGTCATGCCCTCCTGCGCCCCTCGGTACAACGCCAGCGCGGCATCGGCGCCGAGCTGGGCGTCGCCGAGCTCGACCTGCAGCTCGATGACCGCGCCGGGCTGGCTGCCGCGCGTGCGCTCGATCAGGTCGGCGAGCGCGTCGGCGAGGCCGAAGTTGTCCAGCACCAGCGGTGCGAGTCGCGGGATGATGCCGTGCATCGCCTCGTACAGGCGCGAAGATTCGTCGGCGATCATTCGCGCCGCCTGCTCGGCCTGGGCGTCCAGCCCCCGCACGCGCTGTGCGATCGAGACTGCCATGCTGTGCATCGCGGTGACCGACTGACCGAGTTCATCGTGCAGTTCGTGCGCGATCAGGCGCCGCTCCTGTTCGAGCTGGCGTTCGATCCAACGGGTCAGTTCGCGGTTGTCGGACAGGCGGCTCTCGGCCAGCGCGGCGCGGCGTTCGGTTTCGATGTTCTGGCGCAGGCGCGCGACCATCCGGTTGAACGCGGCGCCGATCAGCGCTGCCTCCGTGCCGGCCAGCGGCGGCAGCGCGGCGTCAAAGCGCCCGGCCTCCAATGCCTCGAGCGCGCCGACGATCTGGCCGAACGGTCGCACCGTGCGGCCGACGAGCCAGAACACGAGCGCGTTGACGACGCCCAGCAACACGGCCGCGCCGGCCGCGAGCACGAGCACGTAGTCCCAGGCGTCGACCGCGGCGCGCGAGGCATTCGATTGCGTCACCAGCTTGCCGCCGGGAAATTCGATCGACTGCACCGACGGCTCCGGTGCGATCAGCCGTTCGAACCAGTCGGGCGCATCGCGCCCGGCCTTGTAAGTGGAGGGCGGTGATCGGTACAGCTCCTGGCCCTGGGCGTCGTACAGGACGATGTCGTTCGAGCGCACGCGGCCGATGCCCTGTAGGTACGCCAGCATCGCCGGCGTGCCTTGCGCGGCGTACAGCCAGGCATTGCGCTGCAGCAGCTGCGTGGCGACGCGGTTGGCGGCCACCACTTCCTCGTGCACCGACTCGCGCATGCTGCGCAGCTGCAGCGCCAGCACGGCCGCGACGAACAGGATCGTCAGCGCGCCGACGATCAGGTTGATCTTCAGGCGCAGTGTCATGCGGTGGGCGAGGGCGCGCCGTCTCGAAGTGGAAGGGTGAGCACGCGCCCATGGTAGCGACCCGACCGCGCACGGCCGTGGAAAGGGGAGTACCCGCAGTCCGATTCATGAAAATCATGAGGCCCGAATCATGGTGGCACCACTGGTCTGCGACACCGGTCGGAGAGAGCATGCGGTGCGGGATGCGACATGTGTCCCTGCGCAGGTCGACCGGCCTGCGTGTCGTTCACTTCAGGAGACTGTCTATGCAATGGACCACCCCGACCGCCTGTGATCTGCGCTTCGGCTTCGAGATCACGATGTACGTCAGCGCACGCTGACGACATCGGCGCCAACGCCGCGCGCAGGCGTGGCGTTGGCGCCTTCCTCTGCAACTCTGCTTCGCGACTCTCCTCACGTTCATGCGCATCAGCGTGCTCGGCTCTGCCGCCGGCGGCGGCTTTCCTCAATGGAACTGCAACTGCCGCAACTGTGCCGGCGTGCGCTCCGGCAGCGTGCGGTGCAAGCCGCGTACCCAATCCTCGATCTTCGTGCGGCCTGACGATGCACAGGACGGCGTGCTCTTCAACGCCTCGCCCGACATCCTCGAGCAAATCCGCGCGCGGCCCGAACTGCAGCCCGCGCGCACACTGCGTGACACGGCGATCGCCGGTGTCGTGCTGATGGACGGCCAGATCGACCACGCCACCGGTCTGTTCATGCTGCGCGAGCGCGGCACGCCGCTGCCGCTGTGGTGCACCGACCCGGTCAACGAAGACCTGAACCAGGGCAACCCGATCCTGCGCGTGCTCGGCCACTATTGCGGCGTCGAGCGCCGTCGCATCGAGCTCGACGGTGCGCCGTTTCGCATGCCCGGCGTCGACGGCCTGAGCTTTCGCGCGCTGCCGCTGTCGAGCAAACCGGCGCCGTATTCGCCGCACCGCGAACACCCGGTGGATGGCGACAACATCGGCATGCTGATCACTGACACGAAGAACGGCACGAGCGTCTTCTACGCCCCCGGTCTCGGCGCGATCACGCCGCCGGTGTTCGACGCGATGGCCGGTGCCGACGCGGTGCTGGTCGACGGCACGTTCTGGACCGACGACGAGATGCCGCGCCTCGGCTTGAGCAGCAAGACCGCGCGCGCAATCGGCCACCTGCCGCAGTCGGGGCCGGGCGGCATGATGGAGTGGCTCGCGAAGCTGCCCGCGCGAACACGGCGCTGCCTGATCCACATCAACAACACCAACCCCATCCTCGACGAAGATTCCGACGAGCGCGCGGCGCTGACACGCGCGCGCATCGAAGTCTGCGAGGACGGCATGCTGATCGAACTCTGAGGCCGCGATGAAGCCCGAAATTTTGCAAGCGCGGCCCGATCCCGCCGTCGCCGCCGCGCCCGCCTGGGGCTTGGTTGAATTCGAGGCGAAGCTGCGCGAGCGCGGCCGGGCTTACCACATCCACCATCCGTACAACGTGATGCTCAACGGCGGGCGCGCCACCCGCGAGCAGGTGCGCGGCTGGGTCGCGAACCGCTACTACTACCAGATCGCGATTCCGATCAAGGACGCGGCG
>JBDUAG010000066.1:0-11719 GCA_040004785.1 Burkholderiales bacterium
CATAGCTGCCGACGTTGGCCGTGCCCGACGCCCCCGTGCTCGCCAGGCTGACCGAAGCCACCGAGTCGCTGTTGACGAGGCCGGTCGTGCTGAACTCGGTGTCGGCAAAACTCAGCGCGTTGCCATAGACGTGAGTGCCATTGCTGGCCTGCACCGTGAGCGCCCGTGGCGTGACCGCGAGCGAGCCGCTCGCGTCGAACACCAACGCATAGCCTGCGGTCGATGTCACCGTGCCTTGCGCGATCGCGATCGCGTACGGCCCACCGCTGACCGTTGCCGTGGCGACGGAACCGATGGAACTCAGGGTGGGGGCGCCACCGAAGGCCGTGCTCGCGGAGTCGGCCAGATACGCTTGCGCCACGCCGGCGTCGTAGCCCGACACGGTGTAGCGCGCGCCGAGCGACGAGCTTGCATCGTCGCCATAGACCTTGCTGGTCGCGATCGACGAGAACGTCAACGTCGGCTGGTGGGCGAACACATAGCGTGAGCCGCTCGCCGTGACGCTGGCCGGTGGCAGGCTGGCGTAGGTCGCGTTCCACAGCGCGGTGTTACCGCTGTCGAGCGCGCCAAAGGTGTTGCCCGACGCGTCGGCCGAGTAGATCAGCCAGCGGCCCGAAGTCGCGGTGAGCGCGCTGCTCCCCGCCTGATTGACGAAGTGGCCGCCGGCGGCGATCACTGGACTGCTGCCCTGCACGCTGGCGCCGCCGGCCAGCGTGACGTCGCTGCCTGAGCGCAGTGTCACGGCGCCACTGGTGGTCAGGCCCGACGTGCCCAGCACGGTGCCGACGGTGAGGCTGCTCGTGCTGAGCAGCGACAGGCTGGCCGCGGCGCCGGCCACGGTGCCGACCTGATTGCCGGTGGCGCTCAGGTCATAGGTCGCGGTGCCGCCACCCAACAGCAGCTTGCCGGTGCCGAGCGTGCCCGTGCTGCCCTGGCCGATGGCGCCGGAGCCGGTCAGCGACAGCGCGCCACCGCCGGTCGAACTGACCACGCCGGCCAGCGTCATGCCCTGGCTGCCGGCTTGCAGGGCCAAGGTGCCGGTTCCGGTGTCGGTGAGCGTGGAGCCGCTCGCCTGGTCGACGCCCAGACCGCTGGTCGATGCGCCCGACAGGGTCAGGTTGCCGCTCGACTGCGTCAGCGCCGTGCTGGCCTTCAGGGTCAGCCCGCTGCCGCTGGTCGAACTGCCCGAGAACGTGACCGCGCCGGTCGTCGTCGCGCCGTTGGTGCGGGCGAACTCGAAGCCGATCCCGCTGTTGCTGCTGCCGGTGATGCTCAACAGCCCGGCGCCCAGGTTCGAAACGCTTGCCAACGACGTGTTGCCGTTGTTCCAGCTCACGCCGGATCCGATCAGGGCGCCGCCGGAAATCGACAGATTACCGCTGTTCAGCGTGATGCCATCCGCCAGGTGCGCGCCCACGGTGTCGCGGCAACTGCTCGCGCAGGTGTTGGTGCCGCTCAGGGTCGTTGTGCCGGTCACGTTCAACGTGGCGCCGGTGATGAGGTCCAGCCCGCGGTACAAGGCCGACGTGCCTGAGAAGTTCAGCGTGCCGCTGTTGTTGACCAGGGTGTTGTCGGACTTGAACTGAACGCCGGAGTCGTTGGTGGCCGTCCCCGCCACGTTCAGGCTGCCGCCGTTGACGGTGATGGTCTGGTGAAAGTCCGAGACGAAGCCTCGGACGCCGCTGCCGTTGAGCGCGGCGCTGCCCGCACCGACCGTGAACGACCCGTTGAAGAACTCGATGCCGATGGCGGTGGTGCTGGTGTTGCTGGCTGCCGCGGAACCGGTGAGGCTGAAGCTGCCGGTGCCGCCCAGCGTCACGCTGTTGGTGGCGTAGATGCCGTCGGCGAAGTTGCCGGCACCGCTCAGGGTCACCGCACCTGTGAGCGATGCCGTGCCGCTGCCGATCTGCAGCGACGCGCCAGAGAGGCTGATCGCCTTGGAGGGGTTGCCGCTGACACCGGCTCCGGTGTGTTGCGCCGAGATCGTCAGTGCACCACCGCCGGTGTCGATGGTGGAGCTGCTGATGCTGACCGCCGTCGTGCTGGCGGTCGACCGCGTCGCGCTGGCGTTGAACGTGCCGCCGTTGGTGGTGACAGTGGAATTGCTGATGTTGACCGAGCCCGAGGTGCTGGTCGACGCTTGCAAGTTGACGTTGAACGCGGCGCCCGAGCCGGTCAGGTTGTTGTTGACCGACACCGTGCGCCCGGCCGTGGCGATGAGGCCGCCACCGTTCGTCGCGGTGACGGCGGCGTTGAAGTTCACGTCGCGCGCGGCCGCCAGCGCGAGCGTCGTGCCGCTGGCCCAGGTCAATGCGTTGGCCAGCGTGATGTCGCCCGACTGGGCGCCCGAGCTGCCGGTCGAGACCGTCACGTTGGCGCTGGCCAGCGCGGTCTGCAGGGTCGTGGTCTTGATGACCGACGAGTTGCCGGTGGCCGTGAACGAGGCGTTGTGGTTGCTGTCGCTGCCGGTGGAGATGGTGACGTCGAACGGGTCCAGCAGCAGCTCGCCGCTGTGCCCGCTGGCACCGCGCAGGTCGACGCTGCCACCGAAGTCGAGCACGCCGTGGCTGGAGACCTCGGCGCTGCCGCCCGCACCCGAACCAGCGCCGCGTGCGCTCAGCAGACCGTGAAACCCGGTGCGCTCGTCGGACCACAGCACGATGCTGCCGCCCGTGCCCTGGACCAGCGCGTCGGCGTGGATGCGGGTGCCGTCCAGCACGTCGGTCGTGCGTGCGTGAGTCAGCGTGCCGCCGCCGCGCAGCTCGCCGCCCAGCAGCACGCTCCCACCGCCGCTGGCGCCGCTGGCGTCGATCGCCACCCGCCCAAGCGTCAGCGCATCGTGAGCGGTCGCGCTGACGGCACCGCCGTGCCCGGCCGTGCTCCGCGCGTCGATGCGCGCGGCGTCGCCATCGAGCGCCACCGAGTTGCCACTGATCGCGATGCGGCCCGCGCTCGCCTGGCCCGAGACGTCGAGCAGGCCCGACACCCGCGCGCTGCCGTCCGTCCCGGCCTCCAGCACGATGGCGCCGTCGCGGCCCGAGACCGAGGTCGCCACCAGGCTGCCCGAGACATTGACCACCGAGCGCAGCGCGGCACGCGCGTCGGCCGCCTTGAGTTCGATGCGTCCGCCGACGGCCTCGACGCTGCCCGGAACAAGGACGCCAGAGTCCGCCGCACGCGGGCCGCCAGCCCAGCTGATCTGCAGAATGCCATCGCCGTTCAGATCCAGCGTGGCCTGCGTGCCGGCGCCGAGGGCCACGCGCCCGAGCGGCGCCGAGATCCGTCCCTCGTTCGAGACCCGGTCGCCCAGCAGCGCCACGAAGCCGCCGGGGGCGACCTGCACCGCGCCGGCGTTCGCGACGCGGCCGATCGTGGCGTCGCGGGCGCTGAAGCCGAGGCGGCCGGCCATGAAGTCGTCGTTGCGAATGTCCAGCGTGGACGCGACGAAACCACCGCCCAGTTGCACCGTGCCGGTCGGCGTGATCGCGATGCCGTTCGGGTTGACGAGAAAGACCTGCCCATTGCCAGTGAGGCTGCCGGCGATGGTGGAGGGCGTGCTGCCGGTGACGCGGTTCAGCACCGCCGCGTCGGCGCCGGGCTGAACGAAGCGCACCGACTGCCCCGCGCCGATGGAGAAGCTGTTCCAGTCGATGATGGCGCGCTGCGAGTTCTGCAATACCGTCAGCTGGCCCGCGGCCGGCGCGCCGATCGTCGCGCTGCCCGAGACGACGCTGCCGCCGCCGGGCAGGCCCTGCTGCGCCGCGGCGGGCGCGCGCAGGTTCAGCAGCGCGAGCGCGGCCAGGGCGATCGGGAGTCGGCGCTGGGCTCTCATAGGATGGCGATCCGGCGTCCCGGCTTCACAGCCGCAGTGCGACGCTGAGGCCGACGCGCGCGGGGCGTCGCTGCGTCGGCTGGTTGGAGCGTCCGTTCGCTGCTTCCAGTGCGAACGACAGCGAGCGACCTCGATCTGCCGAGTGCTCCAGGCGCAGGCCGATGCCCGCTGCGGCCGCCTCGATCGTGGCGGCTTGCACCGCCGTGGCCTCGAACACGTGACCGTGGGCGGCGGCCACGAAGCCGTAGGCCAGCAGGCCGGTGTTGCCGTCCGGCGCGCCGACGTTCAGGGCGTGGCCGATCTGCAGGCGCGTCACCAGACCCTGGTCTGCGCTCAGCGAGCCCGGATCGAACGCGGACAGCGTGTCGGGCCCGACCAGCGCGAGCGACTCGGGCGTGAACAGCGGCCGGCCGGCGAGCTGGCCGCGCGTGCGCCAATCCAGCCGCCAGGCGCCGGCAGATGCGTGCTGCAGGTCCACGCCGAACGTGGCCTTCGTGAAGTGCGCGCTGGCGCCCTGGCGCGAGGTCGGCAGACCCGATGCGGCGCTGCTGGCAGCGTCGCGCCCGCCCAGGCCGGCGTCGAGCGAGGCCTCTGCGCGCACGGCAGCGCATTGCGGCACTGCGAACGCGCCCTCGAGGCCGAGGCGCATTGCCCGGTAGCGGTCCCGGTTCAGGTCGACCGCGAATGCGCTGGCGGTGAGGGTCTGCGAGATGTGTTCAAGTGCGGCGCGCAGGTCCAGCCGTCCGTTGCGATCGCGCAGCAGCGCCTGCGTGAAGCGCGCGGACAGGCGCTCGAATTCGCCGATGGTGGCGAGGGTTCCCGGCGCGTCCTGCGGCGCCGTGCTCGAATGCGTGTACTCGGCGTTGAGGGTCGTGCCGCGTGTGCCGAGCGGCAGCACCAGCCCCGCACCCAGCGTGCGCAGCGCCGCGGGCCGCCCGACGCCCTGACTCGGCGCATAGGTCAACGCGGCGTACCACTGCTCACCACGGCCGAGCGGTGAGTTGAGGGCCAGGGTGGTGCTGAGTTGGGTCCGGCCCAGCGCGTCGGACAGGCCGTTGTCGAGTTGCACCTGGAGCGCCATCGGGATGAAGCCGCTCTCGACCACCAGCCGCGTGCCGCCGTCCTGCGTACCGCGCACCAGCGCGCTGCGCAGGCGCAGGCCCGGCAGCTCGCCGGCCAGCAGAACCTCCCGTTCGAGCTGCGCCGAGGTGAGCTGCGTCTGCCTGACAAGCCGGAGCAGCCGTTCACGCACCGGCGCACGCAAGGGCTCGGGTACCGCATCGACGACGACCTCCTCGATAAAGCCATCGATGACCCGCAGCGACAGGCTGCCGCCATCGACAAGCTGCTGCGGCGGCACGATGACACGTGCCAGCACATAGCCGGCGTCGTTGTAGGCGCGCTCCAGCTCAGTGGCCGCGCGCTGGATGTCGATCATCGACACCGCGCGGCCATGCAGTGTTTGCGCGACGGTCTGCGCGGCGCCGCTGAGCGCGGCGAAACCGCCGACCACGTCGATCCGATCGAGCCTCACGCGCGGGCCCTGCGGCGCGGCGTCCGTGAGGTCGGAACTCGGGCGGGGGCGCAGCTCGGTCGGTGCTGAGGCGTCGGTCGTGGGCGGTCGCAGGGTGCCCGGCACGACTTGGCTCGGCAGCGTGGATTGCGCCACGGCGCAGAGCAGGGGCCACATCGAGAGACCAGCGCACGCCGAGCGCGCAGCCGCGTGGCGCATTCGGCGCCTGGCCCGACGGGCGGTCAGCGCGCCGTCGGCTCCGATCGTCCCGGTGGTTCGGCCCATCGCAGATCACTATTAAAAGGCGACGGCGGAACGCGGCCCGTCATCGGCGTGCGGCTCCCCGCCGGCTGCCGAGACCGACCGCTGGTCTTTCCCCAGCAGTTCTGCCATCTTGTCCCCCGCTTCAATGTGTGGCGCTCCGCATTCTCAGCGTCCTTGCACCCGTCGGAAGAGACAAGAAGAGGGGCGAATCAGGTGCATCTTGCGACGCCCCGCTTCGGCTTGGTCAGTCGGCGCTCATTGAAGCCGTTCGGCCGCGCTCAGCCGCGCGTGGGTCGGAAAGGCGTCCGCCGCCTCGAACTCGCCCGCGGCGTCGCGCGTGCAGGCATCCATGGCGCGCCAGCGGCCATGCAGCCCGAGCAGCATTTGCCGAAAGCCGAGCGAGAGCTGCGGATGCTGCAACAGAAGCGCCAGGTTGTCGCCGATCTTCGCGCCCATCGGCACGCGCTGGCGCGGATGCAGCTCTGCTTGCAACGCCTGGCTGTACCCGGTCATCAACGCGAGCGTGCCGGCGAGAATGGCTTCGATGCAGGGCAGCTCGTGTTCCTCGATCTCGTGTTGCTGTTGCGGCGACATGCGGCACTCCGATTTCTGCGATGGAACCAGCTTAACGCAAATGAGAATTATTCTCAAATAGGCGTGTCGGGGCCGCGGGAATTTCGGAGAGGCTTCGGGCCCCTGCGACAATCCGACACCTTCCGCCTGCGTGCCCCCGCAGGCGGTTTGCACTTCAACCGGGGCCATGTAGAGGAACACCATGTTCAAAAACCTCGCCCGCGCCAGCGTTTTTTCGCTCGCCGCGATGCTCGCCGTTGCGGCACCCATCCATTCCCGCGCCCAGCCGGCGCCGCCACTGAGGGTGGCGTTCGTCTATGTCAGCCCGATTGGCAGTGCCGGCTGGAGCTACCAGCATGAACAGGGGCGGCTGGCGATGCAGAAGGCGCTCGGCGGCAGCGTCGTCAGCACCGCGGTCGAATCGGTCGCCGAAGGCGCCGACTCCGAGCGCGTGATTCGCGACCTGGCGGCTCAGGGCAACGGGTTGATCTTCGCGACCAGCTTCGGCTACCTCGAACCCACCTTGCGCGTCGCCGCCGACTTTCCGAACGTGAGGTTCGAACACGCCGGCGGCTACAAGACCGCGGCCAACGTGGCCACTTACAACGCGCGCTACTACGAAGCGCGCTACCTCGCCGGCTTGCTCGCGGGCAAGAGCAGCAAGAGCGGCATCGCCGGCTACGTGGCGGGCTTCCCGGTACCCGAGGTGATCCAGGGCATCAACGCCTTCACGCTCGGCATGCGCGAGGCGAACCCGAACGCGACCGTGAAGGTGTTGTGGCTCAACACCTGGTTCGACCCGGCGCGCGAACGCGATGCGGCGCAGTCGCTGATCGATCAGGGCGCCGACGTGCTGACCAACCACAGCGGTTCCCCCGCGGTGGCGCAAACCGCGCAGGCGAACTTCCGGACCAAGGGTGTGCGCGTGATCGCCTACCAGAGCGACATGCGCGCCTTCGCGCCCGATGCGCAACTCGCGGCCGTGACGCACCACTGGGGCGGCTACTACACGCAGGTGGCGCGCTCGGTGATCGACGGCCGCTGGACGCCGCGGCCGGTGTGGGGCGGCATGAAGGACGGCCTGGTGCAGCTCAGCGCGATCCGCGCCGATGTGCCGGGCGCCGTCCAAGCGCTCGTCGCGGCGCGTCGCGAAGCGATCATCGACGGGCGCTTGAAGCCGTTCGCCGCGCCGCTGATCGACAGCGAAGGCGTGGTTCGCCTCGCCACCGGCGCACTCGACGACACGGCGATCTCGACAATGAACTGGTTCGTGCGCGGGGTGGCGGGCTCGCTGCCCAGGCCCTGACCTATTGTGCCGTTGGCCACGCGTCGGGCCGGACGAAGCCCTTGTTCAGCAGCGAGGCGATCCGGTGCACGCGCCATTGTCCGTCGATGAACAGGTAGTCGGTGGCGAGGCCTTCGTCCTGGAAGCCCAGGCGCTTGAGCACCTCGGCGCTGCGCCAGTTCTCGGGCCGGAAAGCGGCCTGGATGCGGTGCAGGTTGACACGGTTCGAGAACATCTCGGCGATCGCGCAGCGCAGCGCCTCGGTCATCAGCGCCTGACCTTCGACGGCCTGATCGAGCACATAGCCGAGCGTGCAGCTCTGGAACGCGCCGCGCGCGATGCTCGAGAAGTGGATGCTGCCGATCACGCGCGTCGTGTCGCCGATCGGTTGTAGCAGGTAGCGGTAGCCGGTGCCGGCCGCGAAGGCCCCGGCGGCCTCGCGCAGGCGCTGTGCCTGGATCGCCTCGGTGAAGAAGTCGTCGCCTGTCGGCGGATCCCAGGGCGCGAGGTGTGCGCGGTTGCGGTCGTGGAAGGCCGCAAGGGCCGCGCCGAGCTGCTCGTCGGCAGCAACCAGCCTCAGCCGCGAGGTCAGCAGCAGCGGGACGGCGGTGGTGCCGGGGACAACTTCCATCCCCCATTACAGCACCGTGGCGCCGTGGGGTCTTTCTGCCCGACGGCGCCAGTCGTGTAAGTTCTCGCAATGAATGCGACTCCGCCCGTTCCATCCCCCCCCTCGCCCTGGCGTCTCGCCTCGCGCCAGATGCTGCGCGACTTCCGCGCCGGCGAACTGCGCCTGCTGATCGTCGCCGTGATGCTCGCGGTGGCCGCGCTCAGCGCGGTCGGATTCTTCGCCGACCGCATCGACGGCGGCCTGGCGCGCGACGCGCGGCAACTGCTCGGCGGCGACGCCATCGTCTCGTCGGACCAACCCGCCCCGGCCGCGTTCGCCGAGCAGGCCCGCGCGCTCGGCCTGAGCACCGCGACGACCGCCGCCTTCCCCAGCATGGGCCGCGCGCCGGACGACAAAGGCGGCGCCTCGCGCCTCGTCACCGTGAAGGCCGTCAGCGACGCCTACCCGCTGCGTGGCAAGGTCACGCTGGCCGGCCCGCCGGCCACGGGCGCGCCGGCGCCGGGCAGCGTGTGGGTCGATCCGGCCCTGCTCGACGCGCTGGCGCTGAAGCTCGGTGACCCGCTGCTGCTCGGCGACGCCACGCTGCGCATCGCCAACACCATCGTCAACGAGCCCGATCGCGGCACCGGCTTCATGGCTTTCGCTCCACGCGTGATGCTGAACCAGGCCGATCTGGCCGCGACCCATCTGGTGCAGCCGGCGAGCCGCGTGACGTACCGGCTTGCCGTCGCGGCCACGCGCGGTGGCGACGCCTCGGTGCAGCAGTTCGTCGAGTGGGCCGAGGCGCAGATCAAGGCCAAGAGCCTGCGCGGCCTGCGCGTGGAGTCGCTCGCCACCGGCCGGCCCGAAATGCGCCAGACGCTGGACCGCGCGTCGAAATTCCTGAACCTGGTGGCGCTGCTCGCGGCATTGCTCGCGGCGGTGGCGGTCGGCATCGCCTCGCGCGAGTTCGCCAGCCGGCACCTCGACGATTGCGCGATGCTGCGCGTGCTCGGCCTGCCGCAGCGCACGATCGCGTTGCAGTACCTGATCGAGTTCAGTGCGGTCGGGCTGATCGCGAGTGCGGCCGGCGTGCTGCTCGGCTTCGCGGTGCACTATGTCTTCGTGCTGCTGCTCGCCGGCATCGTCGAGTCGGCCTTGCCGGCGGCCACCCTGTGGCCGGCGCTGTTCGGCATCGGCGTCGGCTTCACCTTGCTGATGGGCTTCGGCCTGCCGCCGGTGCTGCAGCTGGCGCAGGTGCCGCCGCTGCGCGTGATCCGGCGCGACGTGGGCGCGCTCAAGCCGGCCTCGATCGCTGTGCTCGCCGCCGGCGCGATCGGCTTTGCGGCGCTGCTGCTGGCGGTGGCGAGCGACCTGAAGATGGGTTTGATCGCGGTCGGCGGTTTCGCGGCGGCAATTGCGGTGTTCGCGCTGCTGTCGTGGCTGGCGGTGATGCTGTTGCGCCGCGCCGTTCCCGAATCGCGCGCGCCGCGCTGGCTCGTGCTCGCGACGCGACAGATCGCGGCGCGGCCGGCGTTCGCGGTGCTGCAGGTCTCGGCGCTCAGCGTCGGCCTGCTCGCGCTGGTGCTGCTGGTGCTGCTGCGCACCGACCTGATCGACAGCTGGCGCGCGGCCACGCCCAAGAGTGCGCCGAACCGCTTCGTGATCAACGTCCAGCCCGACCAGGGCGATGCGTTCCGCCAACGCCTCGATGCCGCCGGCGTGAAAGGCTACGACTGGTACCCGATGATTCGCGGCCGGCTGGTGGCGATCAACGGCAAGCCGGTGACGATCGATGGGTATGCCGAGGAGCGCGCCAGGCGCCTGCTCGACCGCGAGTTCAACCTCAGCCACACCGCGGCGCTGCCGGCGCACAACCTGCTCGCTGGCGGGCGCTGGACGCCGGACGAGAAGGACGCCGTGAGCATCGAGGAAGGCCTCGCGCAGACGCTCGGCCTGAAGCTCGGTGATGCGCTGCAGTTCGACATCGGCGGCATCCAGGCGAGCGGCCGCATCACCAGCCTGCGCAAGGTGGACTGGAGCTCGATGCGCGTCAACTTCTTCGTGCTGTTCCCGAGCGCCTCGATGCCCGACCTGCCGGTGAGCTACATCGGCGCGTACCGCGCACCGGAGGTCGGCGCCGCGGCATTCGACAACGCGCTCTCGCGCGAGTTTCCGAACATCACCAACGTCGATGTCTCGGCGTCGATCGCGCAGATCCAGAAGGTGCTCGACCAGGTTGTGCGCGCGGTCGAGTTCCTCTTCGGCTTCACGCTCGCCGCGGGTCTGGTGGTCTTGTTCGCGGCGATCACCGCGACGCGGGAAGCGCGCTCGCGCGAGTTCGCGGTGATGCGTGCGCTCGGCGCGAGCGGCCGGCTGCTGGCGCAGGTGCAGCGCGCCGAGTTGCTCGGTGTCGGGGCGCTGGCCGGCGTGCTCGCATCGTTCGCGGCGATGGCGGTCGGTTGGGCGCTGGCGCGCTATGTGTTCGAGTTCAGCTGGAACCCGTCGCCGTGGGTGCCGCTCGCGGGCGGTGCGGCGGGCGCGTTGCTGGCGCTCGCCGCCGGCTGGTGGGGCTTGCGCGAGGTGCTGCGTCGGCCGGTGGTGCAGACGCTGCGCCAGGCCGCTGAGGAGTGAGTCGGCAGGCTAGTGCAGCGTGTTGATCAGGCCCATTTCCTCGCTGGCCATCAGGCCCTCGATGTCGATCAGGATCAGCATGCGCTCGGCAACGCTGCCGATACCGGTGATGAAGCCCGTGTCCACCGACGAGCTCATCTCCGGGGCGGGCTTGATCGATTCGGAGTCGAGTGCCAGCACGTCGGACACCGAGTCGACAACCGCACCGACCACGCGGCCCTTCACGTTCAGCACGATCACGACGGTGAAGCTGTTGTATTCCGCCGTTTCGCAGGAAAGCTTCAGGCGCAGGTCGACGATCGGCACGATCACGCCGCGCAGGTTCACGACCCCCTTGATGAAGGCGGGCGCATTCGCGATGCGGGTCGGCTGCTCGTAGGAGCGGATCTCCTGGACTTTCAGGATGTCGATGCCGTACTCCTCGGCGCCGAGTCGGAAGGTCAGGAACTCACCGCCCATGGCGACCGCGCTGCGAGCGGCTTCGTGCTGGGCGATCTGTTTGGCGTCGGTGATCATGTCCATGTGGCGGGTCTTTCAATGCGTGCGTGGTGTTGGCGATGCGGTCCGGGTCGCGGCTGGCGCATCTGGAATGTGTATCGGCAGTTCTCGCTGAAACTGAAACGCTGAACGGCTGGCGTCAGAACGATTCCCACTCGTCCGCGGCCGCTGGGCTGGTGGCGAGCGCCGAGGGTTTGGCGACCGCCACCGTCTGGGACAGCGTCGGGACGCGGGTCGGGATCGGCTTGCCTGGCGCCGTCCGCGGTGCGGGCGGGCGGGCTGCTGCGGCTGCCGGCTTAATCGGCGCGGGCACGGGTTTGCGGGCGGCGGCACTCGCCGGCCGGGGCGATGCGGCGGCTGGGTGGCCGTCCAGCTTGAACGTGGCCACGACGTCGGACAGCTTGACCGCCTGCTCGCGCAAGCTCTCTGCGGCGGCGGCGGATTGTTCGACGAGCGCCGAGTTCTGCTGTGTCATCTGATCGAGCTGCGTCACCGCGCCATTGATCTGGC
>JBDUAG010000521.1:0-3467 GCA_040004785.1 Burkholderiales bacterium
GCCGACGATGTTCGTCTCGGGCACCAAGCTGATGGTGAAGAAGGGCTCGCCGATCCGGTCGTTCCGCGACCTGGCCGGCAGACGAGTGGTCGTCACCGCTGGCACGACGAACGAGAAGACGATGCGTGAGCTGGCGGTCAAGTTCAAGATCGACATGATCCTCAGCGTGGCGCCCGATCACGCGGCCTCGTTCGCGCAGTTGCAGGCCGGTCAGGTCGACGCGTTCGCCACCGACGACGTGCTGCTCTACGGTCTGCTGGCGCAGAACAAGGCGCAGGCCGACTATGTGGTGACGGGTGACTTCCTGTCGTACGACCCCTACGGGATCATGTACCGCAAGGGCGACACCCAGCTTGCGCAGCTGGTCAACGACACCTTCCACAACCTCGCCGAAGACCGCGAAATCGAGCGCCGCTACACGCGCTGGTTCCTGCGCAAGCTGCCTTCGGGCGTGAGCCTGGATCTGCCGATGAGCCCGCAGCTCGAAACCATCGTCCAGACCATGGTGGCGCGCACCGAATAGCAGTACCCGCGGCCGCACGATGCGGCCGCTCCGTTCCCCATCCATCCCCGGAGAGAAACCATGTTCAAGGCCAACGCCCTGATTCGCGGCGTCGTCGCGATCGCCCTTGCCACCAGCCTGAGCGCCTTCGCGCAGACGACGCCAAAATCTAACGTCGTCGTGCTCGCCACCGGCGGCACGATCGCCGGCGCCGGCGCGAGCGCCGCCAACAGCGCCACCTACCAGGCCGCCAAGGTGCCGGTGGACAAGCTGATCGCCGGCGTGCCCGAGCTCGCCGACATCGCCAATGTGCGCGGCGAGCAGGTGTTCCAGATTGCCTCCGAAAGCTTCACCAACGAGAAGCTGATCGCGTTGGCCAAGCGCGTCAGCGCGCTCGCCAAGGACCCGGGCGTGGACGGCATCGTCATCACGCACGGCACCGACACGCTCGAAGAGACCTCGTTCTTCCTGACGCTGGTCGTGCACACCGACAAGCCGATCGTGGTGGTCGGCTCGATGCGCCCGGGCACAGCGATGTCGGCCGACGGCACGCTGAACCTGTACGACGCGGTCGTGGTCGCAGCATCACAGGAATCGCGCAGCAAGGGCGTGCTGATCGCGATGAACGACGACATCCTGTCGGGCCGCGATGCGGGCAAGCGCATCAACATCAAGACGAATGCGTTCGGCAGCCAGTGGGGCGCGCTCGGCCAGGTCGTCGAAGGCAAGACCTACTGGTTCCGCGCGCCGGTGAAGCGCCATACGATGAACAGCGAATTCGACATCGACAGCATCAGCGCGCTGCCGATGGTGTCGATCATCTACGGTTCGGGCGAAATGGGCACCGCGCTGGTCGAGGCCGCCGGCAAGTCCGGCGCGAAGGCGGTGATCCACGCCGGCACGGGCAATGGCTCGGTGCCCGACTATGGCGTCGAGGGCCTGCGCAAGCTGCGCGCGAGCGGCGTGCAGATCATCCGTTCGGCGCGCGTGCCCGACGGCATCGTGCTGCGCAACTCCGAGCAGCCGGACGACAAGTACGACTGGGTCGTCGCGCACGACCTGAACCCGCAGAAGGCGAAGATCCTCGCGGCGTTGGCGCTCACAAAAACGAGCGACCCCAAGGAAATCCAGCGCATCTTCTGGCAATACTGAAAGACCACGATGAACACCGCCACGACCCGCCGCGAACACGATTTTCTCGGCGAGATGGAAATCCCGGCAAACGCCTACTGGGGCGTGCACAGTGCCCGCGCGATAGACAACTTCCCGATCACCGGCCAGACGGTGGCGCAGATGCCCGAGCTGGTGCGCGCGCTGGCCTTCGTGAAGAAGGCAGCGGCCCAGACCAATGGCGAGCTCGGCGTGATCAGCGCCGCGCAGGCGCAGGCCATCGTGCGCGCCTGCGACGACGTGATCGGCGGCGCGCTGCACGAGCAGTTCGTCGTCGACGTGATCCAGGGCGGCGCCGGAACCTCGACCAACATGAACGCGAACGAGGTCATCGCCAACCGCGCGCTCGAGCACATGGGGTTCGAGAAGGGCCGCTACGACCAGTTGCATCCGAACGACCATGTGAACGCGTCGCAAAGCACCAACGACGTCTACCCGACCGCGCTGCGCGTGGCCGCGTGGTTTGGCATCGAGGGTTTGCTGTCGGCGATGGCCGATCTGCGCGGCGCCTTCGAGGCCAAGGCGCTCGAGTTCAAGAACGTCCTGAAGATCGGGCGCACGCAGCTTCAGGACGCGGTGCCGATGACGCTGGGCCAGGAGTTCCTCGCCTTCGCGATCATGATCGGCGAAGACGAGGCGCGGCTGCGCGAGGCGCGTGCGCTGATCACCGAGATCAACCTCGGCGCCACCGCGATCGGCACCGGCATCAACGCGCCGATGGGCTACGGCGAGATGGTGATCCCGCTTCTCGCCGAGGCCAGCGGCGTGCCGGTGGTGCGCGCCGAGAACCTGGTCGAGGCGACCCAGGACACCGGTTCGTTCGTGCAGCTGTCGGGCGTGCTCAAGCGCGTCGCCTGCAAGCTCAGCAAGGTCTGCAACGACCTGCGCCTGCTCTCGAGCGGGCCGCAGGCGGGCTTTGGCGACATCAGGCTGCCGGCGCGCCAGGCCGGCTCGTCGATCATGCCCGGCAAGGTGAACCCGGTGATTCCGGAGGTGATGAACCAGGTCGCGTTCGAGGTCATCGGCAACGACGTGACCATCACGATGGCCTCCGAGGCCGGGCAGCTCCAGCTCAATGCGTTCGAGCCCGTGATGGGCTATGCCATCCACAAGAGCGTGCGCCACCTGACCAACGCCTGCAAGACACTCCAGGTGAACTGCGTCGAGGGCATCCAGGCGAACCATGCGCTGCTCGCGAAACGCGTCGCCGAATCGGTGACGCTGGTGACGGCGCTCAACCCGATCATCGGCTATGAAAAGGCGGCGCTGATCGCGAAGACTGCGCTCGCCACGGGCGGCACGATTGCGCAGGTCGCCGAGTCGCTCGGCATCATGAGCCAGGCCGAGATGAACGCGCTGCTCGTGCCCGAGAAGCTGACCCAGCCGGTGCGGCTGGCGGCCGCTTGAGCTGCGTTGTCGAGCCGCTCGGCGTGGCACGAACTTTGCGCACCCCCGGGGCACGGCTCCGGCATTACCCTCGGTTTGCGGGTGCGTCCCGATTTGATGTCGGCCCGCGCCCGCGACAATCCGTTCTCGTCAGTTCAGCAACCCCTTGAAGGATCCAGAATGAAGAAGCTCGCCCTCGCACTCGCCGCCGTGTTGGCATGCGGTGTCGTCCACGCCGCCGACACGCTGGCCAAGATCAAGAGCGCTGGAAAGATCGCGATCGGCACGCGCGATTCGTCGGCACCGCTCGCCTACACCACCGGTGATGGCAAATACGTCGGCTACCATGTCGACGTCTGCCTGAAGATCGCCGACGCGATCAAGGCCAACCTGAAGGCGCCGACGATGC
>JBDUAG010000522.1:0-3467 GCA_040004785.1 Burkholderiales bacterium
CGACAAAGGTCAATGCGGGCGCGGACTTACGTTCGGGACACCGTCAAAGTTCGGTTTAGGCTGCGTGCTGTTTCATCCAGGTGGTTTCGTCAGCAGACATCGTCGCCAGAAAATCCGCACGCGGCGGAATGAACTTGCACAGATAGAACTTCATCGGGTGATCCTCAAAGAGGTAGTCGACTTCGTGGGCCGCGAGCAGCGGCGCCCCGTTCTAGAAGCCCATGATCGTCCTCATGATGGCAAATTGGCTCGGCCAATAGTGCGAGTATTTGGGCAGGTCATCTGCAACATCGGCGACGCGTCGGTTGTAGAAGACGTGCAGCCGAACCGGCGGCAGCAGGATCTGTTCAACGAAGCTCTTCGACGGCACGAACACCATCTTCAACGGTCCCGCGCCCATCGTCTCCATCGCCGGCTTGCCGCATTTCGCACAGAGGGTGCGGTTGAGGTTGGGCGGGGGCCGATATTTCTTGTGAATGAGGTCGGCCGTCCCCTCCATCTTGATCTGATACCCCAGCAGCACCGACACTTCGGAGAACGCCTCGCCGGTGAAGTCCTGGCAAAACAGGCAGTGACACACAAAGCGTGCGGCCGGTGCTTTGCGGGTCTCGAACGAGAAAGTCCCGCAGGCGCAACTGCCGTGGAGATGTGGGTGATTTTGTTGGGTCATCGTCTCAGCCCACCGGCATGGCCGCGGCCTGGTGGATCGCCGCGCGGATGCGCGGGTAGGTGCCGCAGCGGCAGATGTTGCCGGACATGGCCGCGTCGATGTCGGCATCGGTCGGCTTGGGGTTCTGCTTCAGCAGCGCGGCGGCGGCCATCAGCTGCCCGCTCTGGCAGTAGCCGCACTGCACCACGTCGACATCGGCCCACGCCGCCTTCAGCACGGTCACCTGCGGCCCGGACAGCCCTTCGATGGTCGTCACCTCGCGCGTGCCCACCGCCGAGATCGGGGTGACGCACGAGCGCGTCGGCTGGCCATCGATATGCACCGTGCAGGCGCCGCACAGCGACATGCCGCAGCCGAACTTGGTGCCCGTCATCTGCAGTTCGCCGCGCAGCACCCACAGCAGCGGCGTGTCGGCCTCGGCCTGCACTGCAACGGGCTTGCGATTGATTGTCAACGTGGTCATGGGGTTCTTTCGGATCAGGCAAGCTTCAGCGGCAGGCTGCGCAGGCGCTGGCCGGTGAGGGCGAACAAGGCGTTCGCCACGGTGGGGGCGATCGGCGGCGTGCCCGGTTCACCGACGCCTTCAGGGTTTTCGCCGCTGACGATGATGTCGGTCTCGATCACCGGGCATTCGTCCAGCCGCAGCACCGGGTGGTTGTGGAAGTTGGTCTGCTGGACCTGGCCCTTCTCGATCCGCACCTCGTCGTTGAGTGCGGCCGACAGGCCATAGACGATCGCACTTTCCATCTGCTGGCGGATCAGGTTCGGGTTGACCGCCAAGCCGCAGTCGATCACGCAGACGACGCGGTGAACGCGAATGCGTTTGTCCGCGGACACCGACACCTCGGCCACCTGCGCGACGATCGAGCCGAAGGATTGATGCAGGGCGATGCCGCGTGCGCGCTTGACGCCATCGGCCGATGCCGGCAAGGGATGGTCCCAGCCCGACAGCTCGGCGGCACGCTTGAGCACCTTCAGGTGGCGCGGGTGCTTGGTCAGCAGCCCCGCGCGAAAGGCCACCGGGTCACGGCCGGAGGCACCGGCCACTTCATCGAGGAAGCTTTCCTTGAAGAAGGCGTTGCGCGAATGCCCGACCGAGCGCCAGAAGCCCACCGGCACCGGCAGGTCCACGACCTCATGGCCGATGCGTGCCGCGGGCCATTCGTAGGGCTGGTCAAAGGCACCTTCGGAGGTGGTCTTGTCCGGCCCGGCGCCGGGCAGGTCGAACAGGCGCTTCATGACCTGCGGCACGATCGCCTGGCCAGCCGACGTGTTCAGCCAGCCCACGAGGTTGCCCGAGGCATCGAGCCCGGCCTGGAAACGCGACACGGCGGCCGGTCGGTAGAAGTCGTGCGTCATGTCCTGTTCGCGCGACCAGATCGTCTGCACCGGCACGCCGCCGGCCTCGCGCGCGATCGCCGCGGCCTGGGCGATCACGTCCACCTCGCAGCGCCGCCCAAAGCCACCGCCGAGCAAGGTCACCTGCACGTCGACCTGGGCGGGCGCGATGCCCAACACCTTGGCCGCGGCGCTGCGGGCCACGTCCGGCACCTGGGTAGCCGCCCAGACGGTGGCGCGGCCGTCCTTGAACTGCACGGTGCAGTTCATCGGCTCCATCGTCGCGTGCGCCAGGTAGGGCGCGCGGTACTCGGCCTTGACGGTCTTCGCGGCACCCTTCAGCGCGGCATCGACGTCGCCGTGCTTGTAGAAACTGAAACTGTCGTCCGTGTCCAGCGCCTGCGACAGGCGCGCATAGACCTCGTCGGTGGACACGCTGGCGGACAGGCCGTGGTCCCATTCGACGCGCACCGCCTTGACCGCCCGCATCGCGTGGTAGGGCGTGTCGGCGATCACGGCGACGCCGCCGGTGCCACCGTTGTAGCCGGGCACCGCGAGCACCTTCTTCACGCCGGGCAGCTTCTGTGCCTCGGCAGCATCGAAGCTGGCGACGTGGCCGCCGAGGGTTGGGCACATCTCGACGCTGGCGTACTGCATGCCGGGCTGCAGCACGTCGATGCCGAAGCGCGCACTGCCGTCCATCTTCGACGCGGCTTCGAGGCGGCGCCGCGGCTGGCCGATCAGCTTGAAGGTCTTGGGGTCCTTCAGCAGCACGTGCTCGGGCAGGGGCTGGCTCGCGGCCGCCACGGCCAGTTCGCCGAACAACGCGCTCTTGCCCGACGGGTGCGTCACGCGACCCGCTTCGACGCGGCACTCGGCTGCGGGCACTTTCCACTGCTGTGCCGCAGCGGCCACCAGCATCGCGCGCGCCGAAGCGCCGGCCTGGCGCATCGGCAGCCACAGGTCTCTCATGCTGGACGACCCGCCCGTGAGCATCAGGCCGATCTCACGCATCGCCTTGCCCGCGACCCGCTCGACCACCGCCTTCAGCGCGCCGTGGTCATCGGGGTGGAAGGGCAGGCCGTCGATGGTCGCGGCGATGTTCTGGTAGATCTTGTCGATCGGTGCGCGTTCGACGCGAACCTGCGCCCAGTCGGCGTCCAGTTCCTCGGCCAACACCATCGCCAGGCCGGTGTAGATGCCCTGGCCCATCTCGGCCTTGCACATCACGATGCTGACGCTGTTGTCGGCGCCGATCTTGACCCAGCCGTTCAGCGCCAACTGACCCGGGCCGACCGGCAGCGGCTGCGTCGTGATCAGGCGTGGCTTGGGCGGCAGGGCCGTCCAGCCCACCGCCAGCGCGCCCAGCGCGCCTACTAAGCCGGCACTGCCGAGCAAGACTGTTCTGCGGGTAACCATTGAATACTCCTGGTGCGGCGTCCGCCTGATCGACGAGCGG
>JBDUAG010000067.1:0-11695 GCA_040004785.1 Burkholderiales bacterium
AAGCGCATGTTCATGGCGATGAAGCGCGAGGTGTTGCGCCTGGGCGGGTATCAGCGGGAGTTCTTCGTGTCGCAGACGCCGGAGCTGACGGCGATGGCGGATGCGATGATCGACCTGGAGGCGATGGTCGTGGCTGGCGCATCGCCAGTCGCGCGCGCTTGATGCGCCGCAGAGGCGATGGGCTTGCTGTCGCCGAAGATTTGCCGCATCCGCTGGCCGCTCCTTCCTTGAAAGTCAAGCCATCGCGCTAGCTTGCTGCGTGCGCTTGCACAGCAAGAGAGGCGAATCTGACGTCGAAGGGGTGGCCTTCGAGGTCAGGACGCTTCGGCGGGTTGCGCCCGCCGTCTGCGATTCAGTGGAAGACGCGGGGCTCCACTGTCTCGCCGCGCATGAACGCGACGTAGGCGCCGGCCTTGCCGATATCGCCGAATCGCGCGATATCCTGTTGTGACCGGCTGACCATCCAGGGGCGTTTTGCATCGCCTGTCGCGCGGATGTCGAGGTCCGGGTGCTTGTAAGCCGGGTGCTTGAACACCCAGCGTCCGCTTTGCCAGTCGATCACAGCGAGGACACAGGCCGTCAAGATGGCACCGCCGCCCGACTCGCCGTCTTCGACCAACAACGGCACCTTCAGCGAACCCGCCGACCGGCCGATGGTGCCGACCACGTCGTACTCGTCGAGCCAGGACTCGCCGGTGTCGGTATCGCCGAGAACAAGCCGCACCTTGCGGCCGGACCTTCTGCAAGCCTCCAGCACCTTCACCACCTGCGGTGAGGTGCCGGGGTCGAAGTAGGTCTGCCTGCTCAGGTCTGACCGCGCCCAGGCTTGAACCGCCTGCTCGTGCTTGCGGTAGCCGTCGAGCGTTCCATGCTCTCCGGGTGCGAAGGCCAGCTCGGGCTGGCCCAGCCGCTCGGCAATCTGGTTCGTGTGGTCGCGTGCGTTGTCGAAACCGAAGCAGCTGTAGCCGGCTTCGAAGGCGATGACGTACAACTGTTGTTCGAGGTTGACGGTCACGTTCTGCATGGCGTGATCCGGGACAGAGTTTTCATGGGGACTCCAATGCAAACAGGGTGTCGGCCTTGCGGCGCGACACCCTGTGGGGACTCGATGCCACCTGTCGGTGGCGCGGGGGTTCAGTGAACGGCGTTCACGTCGAAGCGGCGTCTTCGTCGAAGACGGGGAAGCCGTCGACGATGGCCGCGTCGCTGTCGAACTTCAGCCAGACGATGCCGGCCTGCTCGGCGACCGAGAAGATCGCGGCGAGGTCGGACTCCGCCGGGACGTTGTAGCTCGGCGCACCGACGTACACGAAGCCGCCGACCTCGTTGGGGTAAGCGTTGACCGACAGATCGTCGTCGGCCAGCTTCTGGCGTGTCGTCGGCGTCAGGTGTGCGATAGACAGCGCGGCCAGGGGCTCGGCGTGTGCGAGCAGGTTCGCCACAGTGGTTTTATCCATGGTGGGCTCCTTCTTTCCGGGGTTGTTGATTCTGAGCCGGTATGCGGCCGGATGGGCGATTGAAATCCATCCCGCAGTCCCGGCAGCGGTACCAGCGCAGCCGGCCCAGCGTGCCGAGTGGCACGCCATGGCCAGGGCAGATCGGGCAGCGCGATGCGTTGCTCGGTGTCATGGGGGTTCCTTCGTGGAGTCGAAGGGCACGCCCGTCCCGTCGGAGCAAGGTGCCCCTCGGGGTTGAAAACAGGGCGCCGTGCCGCGAGCGCGCACATCGGCGCAGTTTGGTGGACGGGCGGGAGCGCGCGCGGGCGTATGGCGATGCGCAGTCTGGTCAACGCCGCAACAGGCATGTGGAAGATCGTCCGTGGTGCGATTGGCATCATATGCCGACCATGCCAGCATGCCAATCTCGTCACCCCGACACGCAGACGACCCGGTGCTTGTCGCACTGGGCGCTGCCATTCGGCGGTGCCGGCGGGTGCAGGGCGTCTCTCAGGAAGAACTCGCGCATCGCAGCGCGATCGACCGCTCGTACATGAGCAGCATCGAGCGCGGCGGGCAGAACCCGGGGGTCCTGTCCATCGTCCGTATCGCGAGGGCGATGGACATGACGATGACCGAGCTGATGGCCGAAGCTGAGCTGTGACGCTCGAGATTCGGCAGGTACGACGCGCTCGCGGTGCACGGCGCTACAGCAAGCCGCGTTCGGCGAAGCTGAGCACCTGGTCGCCGGCCACGACGAAGTGGTCGAGCACGTTCACGTCCACCAGCCGCAATGCGCTTTTGAGCGATTGGGTCAGGTGCTCGTCGGCCCGGCTGGGATCGGCGTCTCCGCTCGGGTGGTTGTGTGCCTTGTGTACCCCGAATCGTTATGTTGCCGGACCCGTCGGGGCCGACGGTTTTCCTGGGCGCGACGGCACCTCGGAGGCACATAGCGGCGTCGTGACCTTCAGCATGGCATCTCCCTCAACTTGGCAGATAGGAGATTGTTTATGCTGGAACACTACTACGGGCGCCCGGTCACCGCAGACTGCATCCGGGCCCTTTGGCTGGGCCCACAGATCGAGCGCTATGTCGGCTGGCTCGAAGAACGCAAGGCATCAAATGCCTCGGTCTTTCGCCACGTCAACACGCTGCGTCACTTCAACCACTTCGCATGCGCCCTTGGCGTCACGTCGCTGGAGGAGCTCCCGCTGCACATACGGCCGTTCATCGACGACTGGATGCTCACCAGAGCGGCAGGCTGCCGCGGCAAGGCCGAACGGAGCGTGGTGCGCTCCAACGCCCAGGTGCCTGTCGAGCAGATGCTTGAGCTGGTCCTTCCCGGCTTTGCAAGACTGCGCCCTCGCGTCGCCATGCCGTTTCTGGGTGGCGCACCCGGGTTCTTCGGCTATCTCCGTGACGAGAAGGGGCTGCGGCCGTTGACCTGCGATGGCTATGCCGCTGAACTGCGGGCCTTCGAAGCGTTCCTCAAGCGCGACAGCGCCGATGGCTCGGTTGGCCTTCCGAGCCTGACCCCGGCGTTCATAGTCAGTTACGTGACCGAGCGCGCGAAGTCGATGAGCCCGGCAGGCATGCAGTCGTGTACCGGCGCGGTTCGTGTCTTCCTGCGCTACCTGCACCGACAGGACATCATCACAACCGATCTCGGTCGCGCAGTGCCGCGCGGGCGCAGCTACAAGCAGGCCGCCTTGCCCCGCGCCATCGCCTGGACCGAGGTCCAGAAGGTTCTCGATGGAGTCGATCGACGCTCGAGCGCCGGCAAGCGCGACTACGCCGTCTTGATGCTGCTGGCAACCTACGGCCTGCGCGCGCGCGAGGTCGCAGCGATGCAGCTGGAAGACCTGGACTGGAAGCAGTCGCAATTGCGGGTGCCCACCCGCAAGGGCGGCCACTCATCCGTCTATCCGCTCGCGGCTGCCGTCGGCGATGCAGTCATCGACTACCTGCGTGTCGGCCGGCCCACCACGGATGACCGGCATGTCTTCCTGATCAGCAGGATGCCGTACACGCCGATGAACCAATACAGCATCTCGCGCGTTGCCGCCGTCCATCTGCGCGCCGGCGGCGTGACGGTGAGAAGGCCGGGCTCTCACACGCTGCGCCACAGCTGCGTGCAGCGTCTGGTCGAGGCCGACGTTTCGTTCAAAGCAATTGGTGACTTCGTCGGCCACCGACGAGCCGAGTCGACGCTGGTCTACGCCAAGGTGGCCCTGCACCGACTGCGTCAGCTCGCCATCGGCGACGCCGAGGAGGTGCTATGAGAGCCGCGTGGATTGGCTTCCGCAGCCCGCTGGCCGCTCGGATCGAGCAGTACCTGAGGGCCAAGCGCGCCATCGGTTGCAAGTTCGCCTCGGAGGATCGGAGCCTGCGGTTGCTCGACCGATACCTTGTCGAGCAGCGCGTGAACAGCCTCGGCGAAGTCACTGCGGCATGCCTGGAGCAGTTCCTGGCGTCGCGTGGCCGCGCCAGCGCGCGCGGCTTCAATCACTTGCTGGGCGTGGTGCGCCGGCTGTTCGACTGGATGGTCGACCAGCAGGTCATTGCAGAGTCGCCGCTGCAGCTCGGGCCAAGGCGCGAGGGCGTGCGGCGGCTGCCGTTCCTGTTTGACGCCGATGCCATCCGGCGACTGCTGGCCGCCGCTGGCCGGTTGCCGGACAACCCTCGCGCGCCGATGCGCGGGCCAGCCTACGAGACGATCTTCGCGCTGCTGGCTGGGCTCGGCCTGCGCATCGGCGAGGTCTCGCGCCTGCAGTGCGGCGACGTCGATCTCGATCGCGAGGTACTGCAGGTCCGCGACACCAAGTTCGGCAAGAGCCGCTTGGTGCCCTTCGGGCCAAAGCTGGCCGCACGGGTGCGGACATATCTGGCCCTGCGCGAGCGTCAAGGTATGCCCTGCACCGGCAGTGCGCCGCTGTTCTCCTGGAACGGCTGCCAGCCCGTGAGCACGAACGCCATACGCAACACATTGCGCGACGATCTGCTGCCGCAGTTGGCGTTGACCGTGCCGGCCGGCGTGTTCGGTCCGCACGTGCATGGGCTGCGGCATTCGTTTGCCGTGAGGACGCTCTTGAACTGGTATCGAGAAGGCATCGAGCCATCAACGCGGCTCAATCACCTTTCGACCTTTCTCGGCCACGTCAATCCGACGAGCACCGCGGTCTACCTGACCATCACCAGCGAGTTGCTGCAGCAGGCCAACCAACGGTTCGAAGCGTTCGCACCCGTGGCGCGCGTGGAGGTGCAGTCATGATGGCCCCCACTGTTGGCTCCGTCATCTACAGCTTCTTCCTCGACTACCTTCCTCAACAGAAGGGCCTTCGGCCGAGCTCGATTCGCAGCTACCGCGACACCATGCGGCTGTTCCTGATGTTCGCTGCGGGCGAGTGCCGGCGCGGTGTGAGCCAACTGTGTTTCGAGGATCTGGGCTTCGAGCGCGTGCTCGCCTTCCTTCGGGATCTGGAGCAGACGCGCAAGAACGCCATCGCCACGCGCAACCAGCGACTGGCGGGGCTGCACACGTTCTTCGAGTACGTCGGCCGGTGCATGCCCGAGATGCTGCGCGTGTGCGCACAGGTGGCGGCCATCCCGGTGAAGCGCTGTCCGTTGCCGGAGACGCGGTTCATGGCGCGTGAGGAGGTGGAGGCGCTCTTCGAGAAGGTGCCGGCTCATGGCCGCCTTGCATTGCGGGATCGAACCCTGCTGCTCTTTCTGTACAACACCGGCGCCAGGGTGTCAGAGGTGGCAGGCCTTCGTGTCGATCAACTGTCGCTGGCGGCGCCAGCGCACGTGAGGCTGCTGGGCAAAGGGGCCAAGTGGCGGACCTGCCCGCTCTGGGGGCAGACGGCGCAGGCCTTGCAGCGACTGCTGGCCGAGCGCGGGATGAACTGTTCCGACGACGTGGTGTTCATCGCAGCGACTGGGGAGCCGATGACGCGCTTCGGCATCTACAAGCGCGTTCGGCATCTGGCGGGAGATGCGGATGCTGCGGCCGCCCAGGATGGCTGCACCAGGCCCACGCGACGGATCACGCCACATGTGTTTCGGCACACCACGGCCGTCCACCTGCTCGAGGCCGGCGTCGAGGTCAATGTCATTCGCGGATGGCTGGGCCACGTCAGCCTGGACACGACCAATCGATACGCCGAGATCACGGTGCGCATGAAGCAGGATGCGCTGAGTCGGTGCGAGCCGCCGACAAGCACCGGCCAGCCGCGCAAGCCGAAGTGGCACGACGATGCCGAACTGATGAAGTGGTTGGCTTCGTTGTAGTTGTCGCGTCGTCCGCCCCGCAGGGCCGCCACCATACGGTCCTGCGTGCCTATCCCAGGGTAAGTACGCCAGAGACTCAGACGGTTGCGCTTGCGTGGGAAACCTTAGGGTCGAGGTTTTCAGAACTGCCTGCGAGGTCGCCGTCAGGACAGCAGCAAAGCAACTGCCGCGATGGCGGTAGGCAGCAGCGCGCCGAGCAGCAGGCCGCCGGCCCCCACCGACTCGTCGGCGAAGCCGCGCCGGAGCAGCGCCACGCCGGCGGGGTTCGGTGCGTTGGCGATCACCGTCAAGCCACCACCGGCCACTGCGCCGGCAACGAGCATGTACTTGGACGTCTCAGAAATGCCCGAAATCAGCGAACCCAGGTAGGTCAGCGCCGCGTTGTCGGTGACCGCAGTCAAGCCGAGCGCGCCGAAGAAAAGTGCCAGCGGCTCCAGGCTGGAAACGATCGGCTGCAGCCACCAGCGCTGCAACCCGCCGAGCACGACCAGCCCCGCGAGGAAGAAGGCGACCAGCAGCGCCTCCTTGACGAGCAAGGTGTCCTGATGACGCTCATAGGCCTGTGCAAAGCCGAGGAACAGCAGGAACAAGGCCAGGAACGCAACCGGGTGGTGAGCCATCAGCACGACCGCTGCGAGCAATGTCAGGTGCACGAGCACGATGGCCAGTGGTACGCGTGGCTGCGGCACCTGCTTCGCTGTCGATCCGATGGCGGGCATCAAGTGCTGCCGCAGCACGAACGCGGCCAGCGTCGCGTTGACGAGGACCGCCAGCGCCGCCTTCCGGCCGAACTGCGTCAGCATGTGCATGCTGTCCCACTGCCACGTGGTCGCGACCATCAGGACCGGCGGTGCAGCATAGGACGTGAGCGTGCCGCCGATGGAAACGTTGACGAAGAGCACACCGAGCGCGAAGTACTTCACCCGCTCGGGTACATCGGGGCGGAAGACCTGCGGCGCGAGCATCAACGCCGCGATGGTCATCGCCGCCGGCTCGGTGATCAGCGAGCCCAACAGGGGCACAGCGGCCAGCCCGAGCCAGGCGCTGGCCAAGGGCGTCGGCAACGGCAGCAGCCGTGCCAAGGCGGCGACCGTGCGCAGCACGGTCTGCAGGATCGGCCGGGAGCCCGCAACCACCATCACGACGAACACGAACAGCGGCTCGGTGTAGTTGCGCGATTCCGCGTAGGCCAGCGCCTTGTCGCCGCCGTTGAGAAAGGCCATCGCCAGCACCAACACGATGGCCCAGAAGCCGAAGACCACCTCGACCTCGCCGAGCAAGTGAAACAGCCCGGCGTGCTTCGGGTAGCGGTGGGCCAGGCGCTCGAACTGCGCGGCCGCGAAAGTGTGGAGGAGTGCGACCGCAAAGAGGGCTGCGGCGACGAGGTCGATGGTTTCTGCGGGCATGGGTCCGGGACGCGGTTCGGCCGCGCGGCGGCCCGACCAGCGCGTGAACCTGCTGCCTCGTCCCAGGCAGCACCCATGTGCAGTGTACGGGCGAGTGCCTGAACGCTGGGCCAGCGCCCGGCTGGGTGCGAGGGGCATCCGACTGGCACGCTCGGAAACTCGTGACAGGTCACTCGACGAGACACTCCTTAGACTCGACGAAGTTCCCGTCTTCCTCCCAATCTGATCGCCACCATGCTCGACATCGCCGCCACCTGCCTCGCTGTCACCGCACTGCTGGCCTACCTGAACCACCGCTTCGTGCGCCTGCCGACGACCATCGGCGTGATGGTCATCGCGCTCGCGCTGTCGCTGGTGATCGTCGCGCTCGATGTTGCTGGCGTTTCGCACGCGCTGCGCAGCTACGAAGAGTCGCTGCTGCGGTCCGTCGACTTCTCGGACGTGTTGATGCAAGGCATGCTGTCGCTGCTTCTTTTCGCTGGCGCGCTACACGTCGACCTGAGCGAGCTGAAGGCGCTGCGCTGGCCGGTGGCGTCGCTGGCTTTGGTCGGCACCCTGGTCTCGACCTTGATCGTCGGCTTCGGCCTGTCGTGGGTCTTGCCGTGGGTTGGCCTGGCTCTGCCGCTGATGTACTGCCTGTTGTTCGGCGCGCTGATCTCGCCCACCGATCCGATCGCCGTGATGGGCATCCTGAAGTCGGCCGGTGCGCCCAAGAACCTGGAACTGGTGATCGCAGGGGAGTCGCTCTTCAACGACGGCGTCGGCGTGGTGATCTTCGCGCTGCTGCTGGGCATGCTCACCAGCGGCATGGCCCCCGCCACCACATCGGCGCTGGCGCTACTGGCGCGCGAGGCCGGAGGCGGCATCGTCTTCGGGCTTGTGCTCGGCTACGTGACCTACCGGCTGCTGAAGAGCGTCGACGAGTACCAGGTCGAGGTCCTGCTGACCCTGGCCGCGGTGATGGGTGGCTACGCGCTGGCCAGCCATTTGCACGTCTCCGGCCCGCTGGCGATGGTGGTCACGGGTCTCATCATCGGCAACCAGGGCCGCGCGCTGGCGATGAGCGACGCCACGCGCCGTTACGTCGACATGTTCTGGGAGCTGCTGGACGAGATCCTCAACGCCGTGCTGTTCGTGCTGATCGGCATGGAGGTTCTGCTGATCAGCTTCTCAGTGCCGGTGCTGGCGGCCGGCGCGGTGGCCATCGCCGTCACGTTGCTGGCGCGCCTGCTCAGTGTCGGACTGCCGGTGGCCGGGTTCGGTGCCCGCTTCGGCATGCCCCCCGGTGCCTGGCGGGTGCTGACCTGGGGTGGCCTGCGTGGCGGCATCTCGGTGGCGTTGGCGCTGTCGCTGCCTGTAGGCCCGCACCGCGACACGGTGCTGGCGTTGACCTACTGCGTCGTGGTGTTCTCGATCCTGGTGCAGGGCTTGAGCATCGGGCGGGTGGTTCGAGCACGCTGACGCATCGCGCGGAGCCGCCGCCTGTGATTCGGTGCGGTCGACGAGCAATGCCCCACTGCTTCAATGTTTGCCACCCAGACCGCTACCACGGCGTGTCGCCGAACATGCCGCTCTTCGATCAGCGGTTTCCAGGCGGGCTGCTTGGTGGCGGGAGCTTGTCCGAGGCTCCGAACGAGGAGTTCCAATCACAGACTCGTCGGCACGATGCGACGACAGTTCCTAGTCCGAATGACCAAAGTGGTGTTCTAGCGCCGATGCCAACCCTTCGGCGGCTGTCGGCCGGAGCACGCGATGTATCCATGGGATGAGCACGCCCCGCTCCATGCTCAGCATGGCGGCAGTCGCCTCTGCGAGTGGTTCAAATGTCTCCCCGAACAGGGGCGAATTGACGTCGGAGGCGATTGCGGCAGTCAACGCCTGTTCCATCCACGCATAGCTGCCGACGATCTGATGTGCGAGATCTACAGTTGGGTCTGAAGCGCTAAGCGCAGGCAGGAGCGAGTGACGCATGCCGGCCAGATGCCCTCGAAGGATCGACAAGAGGTGGTCCACGGCCTGCCGTCGCAGGACGCCGGGCGACGCTCGTCTGACCTGTTCGAACATCAGTGCCAGAAGCGCGTGCTGCTCGAGCACGACTGTGGAGATCCCCGAAGGCATTTCACTTGTCATCCATTGCAGTGCCGCTGCATCCTCTCGAAGTATAGATTCGACCTACATTGGTACACATGTAGTGTTTCCGATAGTCCAACTTCTGGCGTCAAGGCGCCTCGCCTCGTCAACGCGCGCGTCCTGCGCGGCGTTCATTTGAGGTGGCTTGCCGTGCAACTCGAGGGCCGCGCAATCTGTCTCGTGGAAGCATGGATGAGAATTGAAATGTGGGTTTCGATAGCAAAGCAGGCCGACGAAGCTCAGCTTGCCGAAAGGTCAGGCGCCCACCTGGCCAACGCCCACTTCTTCTCAAGGAAGGGCAGGCCAGGCTGGCCTGGACTGTCGGCAACAACACTGGCAGGCGTGCTGTTGGCCGCGGCCTGCAACTGCCCATTGGCCCTTGCCAACGATCAACGCAGCGTTGGCCAGGCAGGCCACCGTGCCGAGGATGCTCCTTGGAACAGCCTGAGTTCGACTCAAAAGGAGTCGCTGGCTCCATTGCGACCTCAATGGGCCGGTCTCGAGCAATGGCGCAGAGACAAGTGGCTTCGGATCGCAGGCCGCATGCGATCGATGACAGTCGATGAAAGGCGTCGCATTCAAGAACGCATGCGCGATTGGGCCGGCCTCTCACAGAAGCAGCGGGCCGAGGCGCGGCTTCGCTACGCCGACCTGAGCGAACTGTCGTCTGCGGATCGGCAACGTCGATGGGAGGCATTCCAGGCACTGCCGCCCGAGCGCCAGCAAGAACTGCGTTCCCGTGCGGGGCATACCGATCGAGAGGAAGGGAAACCGCGCACCTCGCCCCCCTTGCCGCCGACCGTCACCGACCCGCGTCGGCCGCCAGTTCACCCGCAACACCGTACAGCCATTGGGCCCGCTCTCGTTCAGGCGCAACCTGGCGCCACGACGACACCGATCGTGGTTCGCCATGCGTCCGTGAATTCGGTGCCGCCTGGCATCAGCAAGGAAGCGACTCGCATCTCACAGCCTGAGCTGACGTCCGTCGATCCAAGATGATCCGTGGCCCCTGCAGGCGAGCTTTCAGTGCGTCGCGCTGTCGGAATCGTTGACGGGGGCAGTCACCAAGCCATCCGGCGAAGAACGGAGCCGCGCAACCTGATCGATGCGGTCTAGGACGCGATGAGCGTAGAAGCTGAAGGTCGTGTCAGGCTCCAAAGCCGCGACCGCGAGGTTGGCCAACGGCTGGTCCAGTGACACGAAAAAGCTCCCAGCCGGCATGTCGATCAACGCATCGACCGTATCCGCCTCGACGGGCGTGGTCCCACCCGCGTCACGCTCCTTGAACATGCTGCCCAAAACATTGGTTGGGCTGCGCAACTCCTGCACCCGAACCCCCAGTCGACGCAGATGCCGAATCGAAGGCGACGCGCTTGCCGCTACCCAGTACCCGCAGGGTCGAGGCCGCAGCCGACGCATTTCGAGTAACCGAGATGATTGCCACTCAACGGCGACCGTCTTGTCGAGGCCGGTCTGTGAATCCAGCATCGACATAGTCCGTCCGCTGAGCGTCGGCTCGGCGTCGAGCATGATCTCGCCACGGCACACCTGTGAAGCGATGGTCGCACGCTCGTAGCGCCGGACCCTCGACAGATCGTCGGCGCGGCCAGCAATGCTGTCCAGCAGGCTGCGAATCGCGACCAGCTGAATTCGTTCACGCTCAAGGATGTCTGTTGCACTGCGACCGGCGGCGCGCACTGCGATCGAGAGGCTGACGGCGCCGCGCAGTCCCATGACGTTGCGCAAGTTGTCCGGATTTGCACTTCCCATGCTGACTGTCAAGCCCGCCCGCTGCGGGGCCGGTGCGTAGTACCAGTCCCAAGCAATGTTCTTTTGGACCAACGTCTTGGCCAAAGGTCGCAGAAACCATTCTTCGGCAGCGCGGGTGATCAGGGCCGGCTGCGCCGGTGTCGCGCCATAGTCGACCATCACGCTGGCCGCAGGCGTTGCGCCAAAGCGGCTCCATGTCGAAACGCCTGCATCGTAATCGCGAAGCTCGACGACGAGTTCAGGATCCAGGTCGCGGACCAATCCCGCGAAACCCCAAGCCTCGTTCGAGCGCAGCGCCAGATGGTCCGTGGTGATGTCAATTCGTTCGTCACTGGCCGGCCGAGCACTCTCGGCGCCGTCGGGATTTAATCGGGGGACAAGCACAACGTTCACGCGCCGCAAGACATCGGCCAACTCACCCCCCTGGGCCCGTTGAGCCAGCGTCAGCAATGCCTCAGCCCCGGCAGGTTGGTCGCCGCGTTGCTGCGCAACGACGAGAACGTTCGGTAGCGATTTGAACTCGATGCCGGGTCCGCCCGAAATGCGGATCGCAAGCAATGGTCGACCCGACGCGGAGCGGCCGAAATTGAGCACCTCGAACAGCGGAGCCCCGCTCTCGACACGGCGTCGTTCGAATGCGTGGAGCGCCTCTTCCAGGCCTGC
>JBDUAG010000523.1:0-3460 GCA_040004785.1 Burkholderiales bacterium
CGCAGCCGGGCACCAGCTCGGCCGGCTTGAAGACGACGCAGTTGCCGTAGGCGAGTGCCGGCGCGATCTTCCACGCGGGGATCGCGATCGGAAAGTTCCACGGCGCGATCAGCCCGACCACGCCGACCGGCTGGCGGAAGATCTCGACACCGACGCCCGGCCGCACCGAAGGGATCACCTCGCCGCCGCAGCGCAGCGCCTCGCCGGCAAAGAACTTGAAGATCATCGCCGCGCGCACCGTTTCGCCGATGCCCTCCGGCAGGGTCTTGCCTTCCTCGCGCGACAGCAGCCGGCCGATCTCGTCCTTGCGGGCGAGGATCTCGCCGCCCACCGCATCGAGCAGGTCGAAGCGTTGCTGCGGTGTGCTGCGACTCCAGGCCGGAAAAGCCGCGTGGGCCGCCGCGATCGCGGCCTCGGCCTGGCGCGCGTCGGCCTGCGCGTAGCGGCCGATCTCGTCGCTGGTGTCGGACGGGTTGATGTTGGGTTGCTCGCCCGAGCCGGCGACCCATTCGCCGTCGATCAGGTTGCGGAAGTTCGTCATGTTCGTTCGCTCCAGTGAAGCACAATGGGATCGAGCCGTCGCGCTGTCTCGATCAGCCCGGCACGGGTGTCGGGATGCATCGCCGGCAGCGGATGGCGCGCAGCCTCACAGGCTATCACCCCTCCTTCCTTCATCAAGGCCTTTGCGGCCAGCAGACCGCACTGCCGATTCTCGAAGTTGATCAGCGGCAGCCAACGCTGGTACTCGGCGGCCGCGGTCTCGCGATCGCCGCGCGCGTAGGCATCGACGACGCGGCGGATGCCGTCTGGGTAGGCGCCACCGGTCATCGCACCGGTCGCGCCGGCATCGAGGTCGGGCAACAGGGTGATCGCCTCTTCGCCATCCCACGGGCCCTCGATCGCGTCACCGCCGAGGCGGATCAACTCGCGCAGCTTCGATGCGGCGCCTGCGGTCTCGATCTTGAAGTACGCGACGTGCTCGATCTCGTACGCCATGCGCGCGAGGAAGGCCGGCGACAGGGCGGTGCCGCTGGCCGGCGCATCCTGGATCATGATCGGGATGCGGACCGCGTCGGACAGGCGCGCGCAGAACTCGAAGATCTGCGGCTCCGGCACGCGGAAGGTCGCGCCGTGGTACGGCGGCATCACCATCAGCATCGCCGCGCCCATGTCCTGCGCGCGGCGGCTGCGCTCGGCACACACCTTGGAGCTGAAGTGCGTCGTCGTGACGATCACCGGCACGCGGCCGGCAACGTGCTCGAGGATGGTCTTCGTCAGCAGCTCGCGCTCGTCGTCCGACAGCACGAACTGCTCGGAGAAGTTCGCCAGGATGCAGATACCGTTCGAGCCGGCGTCGATCATGAAGTCGATGCAGCGCTTCTGGCTCGCCAGATCGAGTTCACCGGTCTCGGTGAAGGTGGTCGGCGCGACCGGGAACACGCCCTTGTAGCGCGGCGTCGGGATTGAGCTCATCGAGTCAGTAGTGTTCGTTGACATTGCGGAACGGTCCGAACTTGGCGCGCCGGTAAGCCTCCGGCGCTTGGCCGGCGTAGTGCTCGGGAATGGCGTAGCCCTGCGGCCGCAGCGCCGCGTCTGGATAGAGCTTCGGTCGGTTCGGGTTTTGGCGGCGCGGCGTGGCGTCGTCGTTCACGTAAGCCGCGATGTCGAGCGCCTCGTCGGCGGTCAGCTGCGGCTTGTCGCGCGTCGCGCCGAACGGCATCGACGCGGCGATGTAGCGCGCCAGCAGCGGCACCGCGAACATGTGGCCGGCGTTGTCGTAGGTGTCGTCGCCGGCCAGCGGCGGGAACAGGTAGCCGCCGCCGGCGTCGAAGTTGGCTTGGCGCTGGCCCGCCGCATCGCTGCCATGACAGACCTGACACTTGGCCTCGAACAACACCTTGCCATGCTTCGGATCGGCGGCACGCGCGATCGCTGCGATCGGCATCAGCCCGCTGCCGACCATCGCGGCGCCGGGCACCGTGTCACGGGCGAGCCAGCGCAGGTAGGCCATGATGGTCTGGAACTCGGGCGTGTCGGCCTTGATCGGCACGGCGCCGGCACCGAACATGCCCAGCGCGCGTTGCTCCAGCGAGATCACCTTGCCCGACTTGATGTCGAACTTCGGGTAGTCGTAGACGGCGTTGACGAGCGGCAGCGTGTACATCTTGCTGCCGGGCAGACCCGACGGGCCGGCCTGGCGGCAGCGCACGCAATTCAGGCTGTTCCAGTTCATGCGCTTGGTGGCGTCCGGCGCCAGCTTGCCGACGCGGCGCGAGGTGTTGCGCAGCAGGTCGATGCCGTCGCGGATCTGCGCGCCCTCGGGGCCGGCCGGGATGCGCGCTTCGTCGGGCTCGCGCCAGGGCTGCATCGGACGCCCCTCGTAGTGTGCCAGCAGCGCTTGCGCCGCTGCGGTGTCGAGGCTGTCGCCGACGCGGTGTCGAAGGCGTGCGCGCTGCTCAGCGCGAAGCCGGCCAGGGTCACGGCCATGGAGATGAGGCGGCGCATGCTCACTCCGTGATGTTGAACTGGTCGAGGTACTCGGTCTTCAGCGTCAGCCCCAGGCCCGGCTTGCGATCGTCGAGTTGCAGGAAGCCGTTCTCGGCGACCGGATCGCCGTCGAAGATGTAGTAGAAAAGCTCGTTGCCGACCTCCACGTCGTGGATCGGGAAGTACTCGCTGATCGGGCAGTTCAGGCTGCTCATCGTCAGGTGGTAGTTGTGCATCTGCCCCGCGTGCGGGATCACCGGCACGCTGTAGGCCTCGCACAGCGCGTTGATCTTGTGCGCCATCGTGATGCCGCCGACGCGATTGGTGTCGTACTGCACCACCGACACGGCCTTGCGGTCCAGCAGCTGCTTGAAGCCGTAGAGGCCGAATTCGTGCTCGCCGCCGGAGATCGGGATGCTGGTGAGCTGGTTCAGCTCGGCATAGCCATCGATGTCGTCGGCGATCACCGGCTCCTCGAGCCAGCGAGGTTGGTACTTCTCCAGCTTCGGCAGCATGCGTTTCGCATACTCGAGGTTCCAGCCCATGTAGCACTCCAGCATCAGGTCGTTGTCATAGCCGATCACCTCGCGCACCGCTTCGACCGACTTCAGGTTCTCGACCACGCCCTTCTGGCCATGCGCCGGGCCGTAGCCGAAGCGCATCTTGAAGGCCTTGAAGCCCTGGTCCAGGAACCTCAAAGCCTCTGCCTGCATCTCCTTCAGGTCGGTGCGGTAGAGCTTGCTGTAGTAGCAGGGGATCTTCTCCTTGGTGCGCCCACCGAGCAGCTTGAACACCGGCTTGTCGACGCTCTTGCCGAGGATGTCCCAGATCGCGATGTCGATGGCCGAGATCGCCGCCATGCCCACGCCCTTGCGGCCCCACGCATGCGTGGCGCGGACCATGCGCTGGTTCAGGTATTCGTAGTCCCACGGGTCCTGGCCCAGCACCAGCGGCGTCAGGTACTCGTCGATGA
>JBDUAG010000524.1:0-3458 GCA_040004785.1 Burkholderiales bacterium
CCGACATCATCAGCGTGATCGACGGCATCGCCTTCCAGACCAACATCCTGGCGCTCAATGCCGCCGTGGAAGCGGCGCGTGCCGGCGAGCAGGGCCGCGGCTTCGCGGTCGTCGCCAGTGAAGTGCGCAGTCTCGCCGGCCGTTCTGCCGAGGCGGCCAAGGAGATCAAGGGCCTGATCGGCGCCAGCGTGGACCGCGTCGAGCAGGGCTCGGCGCTGGTCGATCAGGCCGGTGTCACGATGAACGAGGTGGTGAGCTCGATCAAGCGCGTGACCGACATCATGGGCGAGATCAGTGCGGCGAGTGTCGAGCAAAGCGCGGGCGTGTCGCAGGTGGCCGAGGCGGTCAGCCAGATGGACCAGGTCACGCAACAGAACGCGGCGCTGGTGGAACAGAGCGCGGCGGCGGCAGAGAGCCTGAAGGTGCAGGCGCAGGCGCTGGTGCAGACGGTGGCGGTGTTCCGCCTCGCCTCAGGCACGCCGAAAGAGGCGTCTGCTCCGGTGTTCGTGCCGGCCCCGGCGCACAAGCAGGTCGAGCGCCGAAGCCCGGATCGGGCGAAGAATGTGACGCGTCCCAAGTTCGGCGTCAAAGCACCGGCAGCCAGCGTTACGCCGGCGCCTCACGCCGCACCCCAGAAGTCCGGGACCGATGACGAGTGGACGAGTTTTTGAGAGGACTGCCCCGGGTCGACGAATCGGGCCCGGAGCAGACAGTCGGTCATGTCGCGCCTGTCCTTGGCATCACTCGGCGATATAGCACTGGGGACCGATCCTAGCCAGCGCCAACACCTCAGCCGCTTCCTGCCGAGTACATGCGTGTACGCATTCAGCCTGGTGCTGCAATGGCAGGTGTCGACGTGGGACAACTTCGTATGGCTGCACGGGGTCCACCCCTTTGTGAGAGGAGTGGGCCTCACCATCGCGGGCTTCTACGTCGTCATCCGCAGTTCGTTCAGTCGCCGCTTCGCCGATCCGGCACTCACAGTCAGTCGCGCAAATGGCCTTTGCGGTCCTCGCGCTGACCTGCGCGTACCTCATCAACCCTCCCGTGCGCGGCTTGCTGCTGATGATTGTCGCGTTGGTGCTCATGTATGGGGCCTTTGCATTGACGCCCGCGAACTGTCGGCGCTTGGGCGCGTTCTCGGTGGTGTCGCTCGGTCTGGCGATGGGAGCGGGCGCCTGGCTCGCGCCGCAACGCTTCCCGCCGTCGATCGAGGCCGTGCATTTCCTGTTCAGCCTGGCCGTGCTGTCCAGCACCGCCTTCCTGGCGGGCCAGTTGAGCCGCTTGCGTTTCGACCTGCGCGCGCAAAAGACCGAGTTGCGCCAAGCGCTGGAGCGTATCCGCGTGCTGGCCACCCGCGACGAACTGACCGGCCTGCCCAAACGGCGCCATGCGCAAGATCTCCTGACGCTCGAGGGTTCGCGCGCCACTCGGGAACGGACGCAGCTGAGCCTGTGCCTGATGGACATCGATCACTTCAAACGCATCAACGACACCCTCGGCCATGCCGCTGGCGATCAGGTGCTTCGACTGGTGGCTCGCACCGCCACGCTGGCACTGCGCGAGACCGACGTTCTCACGCGTTGGGGCGGCGAGGAGTTTTTGCTGCTGCTCCCCAACACGCCTTTGGTTGACGCGGAAGCCGTGGTGGAACGGGTGCGTCAGCGACTGAGCGGTGTCGAGACCTGGGGCGAGCACCCTCAACTGCGCGTCACCTTCTCCGGTGGCATCACGGCGCACCGCGAGGGCGAGGACATGCAAGAGACGATCGCCCGCGCCGACATGCTGCTCTACCGGGCCAAGGACGCCGGCCGCGACTGCGTGATCAAGGCGCCCTGACGTGGGCTTCTCCACTTGATCGATCGGGCCCATGGACAGCTTGAGTCAATATATATTGCTTCCTGTTGTCGATGATCGAATCTGCGATCACGCCCATCCCTTCAACCCAACGCACCACACCATGCTTGCCCCCACCTCGAACCCGGCCCTGTTGTCGCCCTTCCACCTCGCGTTTCCGGTGAACGACATCGCGCTGGCGCGCAAGTTCTACGGAGAACTGCTCGGCTGCCCAGAAGGCCGCAGCGCCGACGACTGGGTCGACTTCAATTTCTACGGCCACCAGATCGTGGCTCACCTCGCCCCTGCGGAGACTGGTGAAGCGCAACGCAATGCAGTGGATGGACACGGTGTTCCGGTGCGCCACTTCGGCATCGTGCTGCCGATGGCCGATTGGGAGCTGCTGGCTGCGCGCCTGAGGGCGGCGGGTACCGAGTTCGTGATCGAGCCGTATGTGCGATTCAAAGGCGAGCCCGGCGAGCAGGCGACGATGTTCTTCCTGGACCCCTCTGGGAACGCGATCGAGATCAAGGCCTTCGCCGACATCTCGAAGCTGTTCGCCAAGTGAGCGGCGCGCGGCGCTGATCGACGAGTCAGCACGTTCATCCGGTCGCGCTCGTTTTCCGAACGGCCTTCGTCAGTTGCAGCTGAGACTGGCGAGTGCCTTGCCCGCGCCAGCGACGGCGGGCAATTTCTGCTTCACGCAGGCCGGATCCTGCGCCGTGTACGCGTAGGGGATGGTGGCCGGAAAGGCGCCGGTCGTGATCCAGTCGGTGGCGTCGCGCGCCGGCGAGGACGGGCTGGCCACCCAGGTGATGCCGAGGCTGCTGAAGTCGGCCGGAGTCCTGATGTTGTTGTTGCGCAGCTCCCAGTAGCCAATGGCCGAGCTGTCGCGCGAAGTCAACGGGTTCTGCGAGTTCTCGAAGTAGTTGCTCTCGATCAGCGAGAAGCCGCCCATGCGGATGTTGGCGCCCGTGGTGACGATGCCGGTGTACAGGTTGTTGTAGAGGTGGGTGTAGCCGCCTCGCTGAAGCGGCACGCGCGAGCCGATGTTCTCGTAGACGTTGTGGTGGAAGGTGATGTAGCGATCGCTGGAATCGCTGTCGCTCGAGCCGATGAGGCCGACCTTGTGGTGGTCGTGGATGTAGTTGTACGAGTAGGTCAGGTGGTGCGCGCCGGCCTTGTTGTCGAGCAGGCCGTCGAACTCCAGGTCACCCGCGCCCGAGCACTCCTTCAGGCTGCTGAACAACGTGTTGTGGTCGATCCAGATGTAGCTCGGGAACTTGCCGCTCTGGCCCTCGATGCCGATGGCGTCGATCGAACCGGGCAGCAGGCCGATCGTCATGTTGCGGATGACGATGTTCGTGGCATCGGCCTTGATCGCCAGCCCAAAGTTGGCAGATGAGCCGTCGGCGCCCTCGATGGTGACGTTGCTCTTGTTCTTGACCTCGACAATGGCACCGGCGGGCAACTGCCACTGCGTGCACGCGTCGGTGACGGCGGCGAAGTTGAACGTGCCGGTGTAGCGGATCACGAGCCCACCGGTGCCGGTGTAGGCGTCAATGGCGGCCTGCATCTGCGCGGCGTTGGTGACCGTCACGGCCGCGACGCTGCCGCCACCG
>JBDUAG010000525.1:0-3453 GCA_040004785.1 Burkholderiales bacterium
TGCTCGGCCAGATGAAGTTCACGGTGCGCCGCAACTATTCGAGCCCGCCGATTCACGGTGGCCAGCTCGTCGCGACGGTGCTGACCGACCCGGCGCTGCGCCAGAACTGGGAAGCCGAGCTCGGCGGGATGCGCGAACGCATCCTGGCGATGCGCAAGAAGCTGCACGCCGTGCTCGCGGCCAAGGTGCCGGGCCGCGACTTCGACTACTTCCTGACGCAGCGCGGCATGTTCAGCTACACCGGCATGACGACCGCGCAGGTGGATGTGCTGCGCGAGACGCACGGCGTCTACATGGTGCGCTCGGGGCGCATCTGCGTGGCCGGCTTGAACAGCTCGAACGTGGAAGCGACCGCGGTCGCGATGGCCGCGGTGCTGGCCGGCTGACGTTCTTCCTGCAAGGCGGCAAGCCGCTCGCACACCTCGATGCGATTCGCCGCACCGATGCGCTCGATCGGGGCTACCTGCGCGACCTGAAAGCGCTCGCCGCGCGCATACGACGGTCTCTTACACGCTGAACCAGCGCTGCGCGTGCAGCGCCAGGCCGGTGGCAACGCTGGCAAAACGATCGCCACGCGCGATCTGGGCGGCCGGGAACGCCGCCGCGATCCGGCTCGCGAGCAGGCGCAGGCCGGTCGAGCCGCCGGTGAAGTACAGCGCGTCGATCTGCTCGGGCTTGAGCCCGGCCTGGACCACGGTGATTCGCGCCGCCTCGACGATGCGTTCAATGTCGGCGGCGATGGCCTGCGCCGTCTCGCGCTCGGTCAGGTCCACGCCCAGCTTGTGCTCGGTGTGGCTCAGGTCGATGCGCGTCTCGCCGCCCTCGGCGACGGCGATCTTCGCGCTCTCGGCGCGCGCGGCGAGCTCGTGGCCGAGCCGTTCGTCGATCACGATCATCAGGCGCTCATAGTGGCGCGGATTGCCGTAGAAGCCGCGCATGCCGCGCAGCTCGGCGGCCCGGCCGGGGCTGTAGACGGTGTTGATCAGGTGCCAGGTCGCGAGGTCGAAGTAGACCCCGCTGGGCACCTCGCGCGCCGGCGCGCCCGCGACGCTCGGCCCCATCGCGCCAAAGCCGTACTCCGGCAGGATCGCGGCGAGCTCGACGCGGCGGTCAAAATCGGTGCCGGCCACATGCACGCCGTGGTTCGCGAGGATGTCGTCCTTGCGCTCGCGCTTGGCCGCGTGCTGCGGGCCGACGCGCACGACCGAAAAGTCGGAGGTGCCGCCGCCGATGTCGGCGACCAGCACGATCTGCTCCTGGGTGGCGCGGCGCTCGTAGTCGAACGCGGCCGCGATCGGCTCGTACTGGAAGCTGAGTTCGTCGAAGCCGATCTGCCGCGCGGCGCTCTCTAGAGCCGCCTGGGCCTGGGCGTCGCGTGCCGGGTCGTCGTCGACGAAGAACACCGGGCGGCCGAGCACGGCGCGGCGAATCGACTCGTTGGCCTGCGCTTCGGCGCGGCCCTTCAGGTGCTTCAGGTAGCCGGCGACGATGTCGAGGTATTTCGCCCCGCGGCCGCCACCCACGTCGGTGGTCTGGTCGATCAGCGGGCTGCCGAGAATGCTCTTCATCGAGCGCATCAGCCGGCCGTCCAGCCCGTCGACATAGGCAGCGACGGCGGCGCGGCCGAAGGCGCGCGGCGGGCCGTCGAGCTCGCGGCCTTCGACGAAATAGAAGACCGCCGTGGGCATGGTCGTGTGGCCGGGCTCGAGCTCGACCAGGCGCATGCCGCCGGTGTGGTCGGGCACGGCGATGGCGGAGTTGGAGGTGCCGAAGTCGATGGCGCAGTACATGGTCACAGTCGGCAGGAAGCAGGGCGCGCGATTCTACTGAGTTGGGGCGTATGCTGGGTGCCCTCGACGTTCAGAACAGGAGGTTCTGCCATGGCCCATTTCCAATTTACCGCTGCCGCCCTGTTGGCTCTGGCAGTCTGCCCGGCATGGGCCGCCGACATGGCCTCGCCGGCGCCCAAGTCGGACAACCTCACGGTCGCTCGCGCCCAGATCGCGCAGAAGAACTGGCCGGCCGCGGTGGCCGAGCTGAAGCGGGTCAACGACACCGGCAACGCCGACTGGAACAACCTGATGGGCTACAGCCTGCGCAAAAGCGCCACGCCCGATTACCCGGCCGCCGAGACCTTCTACAACGAGGCGCTGCGCCTGAACCCTCAGCACCGCGGCGCGCTCGAGTATTCGGGCGAGCTGTATCTCATCACGAACGACCTGCCCAAGGCCGAGGGGCGGCTGGCCTCCCTCGACAAGGCCTGCTCGCTGCCGTGCGCGGAGTTCACTGACCTGAAGAAGGCCGTCGAGCGCTACAAGGCGAACGGCAACAAGTACGTTGCCGCGCCCTGGTGATGGCGCTCCTCGCCTGACGGGTACGTCAGGCGATCCCCCGAGGGGAGGCGGGCCCGCTTGGGAGCGGCCCGGCGCTGGGCCCGCCCGCCTTACTCCAAGCCGATCTGCGTGACGAACTTCGTGTTCAGATAGGCCTCGATCGCTTCGGTGCCGCCCTCCGAGCCGTAGCCCGAATCCTTCATGCCGCCGAACGGTGTTTCGGGCAGTGCCAGGCCCATGTGGTTGATCGACACCATGCCGCTTTCCAGCGCGGCACCGATCGCATTCGCGGTCTTCAGCGAGCGCGTGCAGGCATAGGCGGCGAGGCCGAAGGGCAGGCGGTTGGCCTCGGCCACGACCTCGTCGAAGCTGCTGAACGGCACGATCGGCGCGATCGGGCCGAAGGGCTCCTCGCTCATGATGCGCGCCGAGGCCGGCACGTCGCCGAGCACGGTCGGCTCGAAGAAGTAACCGGTATTGCCGATGCGCCTGCCGCCCGCCAGCACCTTCGCGCCCTTGGCCACGGCGTCGTCCACGAACATCTGCATCGCCTCGACACGGCGGCTGTTCGCCAGCGGGCCCATCCGGGTGTCGGCGAGCAGGCCGTCGCCGACCTTGAGCTTGGCGGTGGTCGCCAGAAAGCCCTCGACGAAGCGTGCATGCACCGACTCGTGCACCAGGAAGCGTGTCGGCGAGACGCAGACCTGGCCGGCGTTGCGGAACTTGGCGCCGGCGTACATCTTGGCCGCGGCGTCCACGTCGGCGTCGCCGAAGATGATGGCCGGCGCGTGGCCGCCGAGCTCCATCGTGATCCGCTTCATGTGCTGGCCGGCGAGCGCGGCGAGCTTCTTGCCGATCGGCGTCGACCCGGTGAACGTGATCTTGCGAATCACCGGGTGCGGGATCAGGTACTCGGAGATCTCCGAGGGCACGCCGAACACCAGTTGCACGACGCCCGCCGGCACGCCGGCATCGACGTAGCACTTGATCAGCGCGGCGCAGCTGGCAGGGGTTTCCTCCGGCCCTTTCAGGATCACCGAGCAGCCGGCGGCGAGCGCGGCCGAGACCTTGCGCACCGCCTGGTTGATCGGGAAGTTCCACGGCGTGAACGCGGCGACCG
>JBDUAG010000068.1:0-11628 GCA_040004785.1 Burkholderiales bacterium
ATCTCGTCAAGCCGGCCGACGGCAGCCGCGAGTGGGCGATCGCCGGCATCCAGCAAGGCGCCGAGGCCTGAAGTTCAGACCGGCGCGGCGCGCGCGCTGCGCTGGGCCACCACCGTGCTCTGCGGCGCGACGCGCTTGCCAGTGACCACGACGGTGTCGAACGTCACGACCGGGATGCGCTTGCCCGTCACCACCACCATCGGCAGCTGGACCACGCGCACCTCGCGCTGAGCCGCACGCGCCGACTGCAACGAGAAACCGGCCGCGGCCAGTGCGGCGATCGTGGTGAGCGTGGCGAGGCGGGTCAGCTGGCTGGCGATGGTCTTCATGGTGGGCTCCTGGCGTGTCGTCGGTGTCGATGGAGTGAAGTATCGGCACGCACCCATCGGCCTTCCATCGGGTTGCGACGAACTGCGCGCAGCGCGGCATGAACTGCTCCGAAGCGGGATCAGCCTGACACGATCGGACGTGGCGGTTTGCCACAATCGGTGCCCGATTCACCTCTGAACCGCGCAGCCTCCCCCATGAGACCTCTCTCTTTCGCCGCTGTCGCGATCGCCGCGATCGCCAGCGCCTGCAGCACCGCACCCACGCTCCCCGACGTGGTCGCGCCGAACTCCAACCTGGTCGTGCAGGGCATCCCGCCGATCCCGGCGAGCGTCGCGGCCGATGTGGCGAAGTACACCGACTTTCGCGGCCACGCGTTCGTCGACTGGCACCCGCTGACGCGCGAGATGCTGGTTTCGCACCGCCGGGCCGGCGCGAGCACCGTGCAGCTGTTCCGCGTGGCCGCGCCGATGGCCGAGCCGGAGCAGCTGACCGACACGAGTGACCCGGTGCGCAGAGCCAGCTACGAGTCGCGCGAGGGCAAGTACATCGTGTTCGCGCGCAGCAGCGGCGGCGACGAGGCCGACAAGCTCTACCGCCTCGACCTTCCGGGCAAGCAGGTCACGCTGCTGACCGACTCGAACGAGCGTCACAGCCTCGAGGCGTGGACGCATGCCAGCGGCCAGCTCGTGACGATCTCGGTGCCGCTGGACCGTACCGCCCAGGGTGGCTCGCGCGCCGACATCTCGCAGACGCTGTCGCTGCTCGACCCGCTGCAGCCGCAGAACAAGCGCAAGCTGGCCGAGCTGCCCGGCGGCGGCTGGGAGGCTGGTGCCGTGTCATGGGACGACAGGCAGATCGCCCTCACCCGCTACCTTTCGGCCGGCGAATCGCAGGTCTGGTTGCTCGACGTTGCCAACGGCCGGCTCGAACAACTGCTGCCCGCGCCCGGCAGCACCGCCAAGGCGACCCACTTCGCCGGCGAGTTCCTGCGCGACGACAGCGGTCTGGTCATCACCAGCGACCGCGGCAGCGAATTCCGTGAACTGATGTTGTACCGCTTTGCCGACCGGCAGCTCGTGCCGCTGACGCGCCACATCCCGTGGGACATCGACAGCAGCACCGTTAACGGCGCCGGCACGGTGCTCGCGGCGCAAGCCAACGTCGACGGGCGCGACGAGCTCCGGCTGTTCGATGCGCGCACGCTGAAGGAGCTCGCTGCGCCGGAGCTGCCGGCGGGCAGCGTCGGCTCGTCGCGCTTCCATCCGACCCTGCCCGAGCTCGCGTTCTCGATCAACAATGCCACCGGGCCGGGCCAGGTCTACATGCTCGACGCGACGAGCGGCCAGGTCATCCAATGGACGCGAGCCGCCGCTGCCCCCGGCGTGGACACGAGCGCCTTCTCGGAGGGCCAGGTCGTGCGCTGGCAGACCTTCGACGGCCGCACGATCTCCGGCATCCTGAACCTGCCGCCGGCGCGCTTCCCTGGCAAACGGCCGGTGCTGATCGACATCCACGGCGGGCCCGAGGGCCAAGCCACGCTCGGCTTCATGGGCCGCGCCAACTACCTGCTGAACGAGCTCGGCATCGCGGTGATCCGGCCCAACGTGCGCGGCTCGGCCGGGTACGGCAAGACCTTTCTGTCGCTCGACGACGGCTTCAAGCGAGAGGACTCGGTGAAGGACATCGGCGCGCTGTTCGACTGGATCGCGACGCAGCCCGGGCTCGATGCCTCGCGCGTCGCGGTGACCGGTGGGAGCTATGGCGGCTACATGAGCCTGGCGGTGGCGACGACGTATTCGGCGCGCATCGCCGGCTCGATCGACGTGGTCGGCATCTCGAACTTCATCACCTTCCTGCAGAGCACCGAGAGCTATCGGCGCGACTTGCGTCGCGTCGAGTATGGCGACGAGCGCGATCCCGCGATGCGCGCCTTCCTGCAGAAGATCTCGCCGCTGACGAACGCTGCCAACATCGGCAAGCCACTGTTCGTCGTGCAGGGACGCAACGACCCGCGCGTGCCCTGGACCGAGGCCGAGCAGATGGTCGCGAAGGTGCGCGAGAACAAGTCGGAGGTCTGGTACCTGCGCGCCGAGAACGAAGGCCACGGTTTCGCGCGCAAGGAGAACGCGGACTTCCAGTTCTACGCGACCGTGATGTTCCTGCGCGCGACCCTGCTCAAGTAGCGAGCGGCCCCTGGAAGGCGCCGGCGCGATAGGTCAGCACCAGCGTGTCGCGGTGGCCGCCCGCCTCCAGCGGCTGGATCGGCGTGCTCTCGTGGATCACGCGCGCGTCGTCGAGCAGCAGCGTCGTCCACGGCTCGCTCATCGTGAAACGCAGCCCGGCCGGGCCGTCGGCCTCGAACACACGCGTCTCGCCGCCCTTGATGCCCTGCCGGTCGATCAGGATGACGGCGACGAAATCGACGCCATCGCGGTGCGCGCCCTCGGGCGTCGGCCGGCCGATGCCATCGGTGGTGTCGATGCGGAACTGGTGCGCTTCGACGAACCAGGGCTGCGCGCCCTTCACGGCGCTGCACTCGGCACCGAGACCGCGCAGCAGCGCGAGCCAGGCCGGCGCCGCGACCACGTCCGCAAGCATCGGCTCGAACCAGCGCTCCATGCCGCCGTGCAGCGCGTTGTACTCGACCGGCTGCCAGTGCGGGCGGTGCGGCACCGGCGTCACCGCCGCGCCGTCGACGATGAAGCAGGCGTGGCGGCGACGCCGGTAGCGGCCTCCGTCGCGCAGGTGGCCGTCTGGCGGCAGGTCGCTCCACGACGGGCTCAGCGCAGCCAGCCCTGTCGCGGCGCCGCCGAGCATCTCGTGCAGGCCGGCGGCGCTCAGCGCGGCGTGGCCCTGGTCGCGCAGCGCGCTGGTGAGTTGCGCCGGGGGCGTGATCGGCGGCGGAAGCAGGTTCGTCGTCATGGCGCGATCACCACGATGCGCGCGCCGGCCAGGGTCACCACCTGACCCGCGCGAATCTTGCAGGTCTTGCGCAGCTCCTCGCGGCCATCGACCTGCACCAGGCCATCGGCCACCATCATCTTCGCGATACCACCGCTCGGCGCCAGGCCCGTCGCCTTGAGCAGCGCGTCCAGCGGGATGTGCTCGCCGCGCAGAGGAAAGTCGATCGTGTTCATGCCTGGAGTCCGAATTCGCCGGCCAGGAGCGCGTAGGAGTGGCGCCGCACGGCCGGATCGTGCGCCCAGGTGTTGACGACGATCTCGTCGAGCTGCAGTTCCTCGCCCAGCGCACGCAGCTGCGTGCCGACCTGCGCGGCCGTGCCGACGAACGCCTTGCTGCGCATGCCCTCGACGGTCGGCCATTCTTCGGCGGTGAAGCCGCGCGCGGCGATCACGTCAGGGGCCTGCAGCGGGCCGATCGCGCCACGCAGGCGATCGACGCGCCAACGCTCGCGGCCCAGCGCGTGGTGCGTCGCCTCTTCGTGCGTGGCGGCGACGAGCGCCCAGACGCACACCGTGGCCTGCGGTTCGGGGTGGCGCTCGCTCGGGCGGTAGAGGCGCCGGTACAGCGCCAGGGCCTCCTCGGAACCCTGGCCGTCGACGAAGAAATATGCGTAGGCGTAGGGCAGGCCGAAGTGCGCGGCGAGCTGCGCGCCGTAGTTCGAGCTGCCCAGGATCCAGATTTCGGGCGCATGCGGCCCGCGCGGGTGCGCGGCGATGCCCTGGTGCTCGGGCAGCGAGGTCCAGGCTTGCAGGTCGCGAACCTGGTCGGGAAAGGCATCGGCCGCGGCATGGGCGTTCGGGTTCAGCGCACGCGCGGTGCGCATGTCACCACCCGGTGCGCGGCCCACGCCAAGGTCGATGCGCCCGGGCGCGAGCGCCTCCAGCACGCGGAACTGTTCGGCCACCTTCAGCGCGCTGTAGTGCGGCAGCATCACCCCGGCACTGCCGATACGGATGCGCTGCGTGGTCGCCGCGATCGCGGCCATCAGCACCTCGGGCGCGGTGCCCACGATGGCCGGCAAGTTGTGGTGCTCGCTGACCCAGAAGCGCGCATAGCCGAGCGCCTCGCAATGGCTTGCCAGCGCCACGCTCTCGCGGATGGATTCGGCTTCGCTGCGCCCGGTGGCGGCGGTGGACTGGTCGAGAACGGAAAGGCGCATGAACCGATGCTAACTGGGCCTTCAATACCGGTCAGCCCTGTGGGTGCGTCGGATCGATCCAGCGCACCGCCTCGGGCTTCTCGACCGGCACGATGTCAAGGTTGACGGCAACCGCCTCGCCATCACTGCGCACCAGCACGCATTCGAGCACCTCGGTCGCGCTGGCGTTGATCTCCTGGTGCGGCACGAACGGCGGCACGTAGATGAAGTCGCCGGGGCCGGCCTCGGCGGTGAACTCGAGCGCGTTGCCCCAGCGCATGCGCGCGCGGCCCTTGACGACGAAGATCACGCTCTCGAGCGGGCCGTGGTGGTGCGCGCCGGTCTTGGCGTCCGGGTGGATGTGCACGGTGCCGGCCCACAGCCTCTGAGCGCCGACGCGCGCGAAGTTGATCGCGGCCTTGCGGTCCATGCCCGGCGTCTGCGCGGTGTTCGGATCGAGCGAATCGGCACCGATCACACGCACACCGTCGTTCTTCCATTGAATCGTCATGGGCTCACCTGTTTTTTCGTGTACATTCGCGCCACAGTTATACGCAAGACAGTGGTTGTTAGAGTTTCTGCCCTACCTGTTCCGGTTCTCGAAACAGGCGTCGTTAGAAATCCCCCTGATCGTTTCTTGAGTGTCGCTGCATGCGCCGCATGTGCTGCGCATTATTTGAAAATAGATAGGATAGTTTTCCATGACGACCCAAACCGGTACCGTGAAGTGGTTCAACGAGAGCAAGGGCTTCGGCTTCATCGCTCAAGACGCGGGCGGCGCTGACCTGTTCGCCCACTTCCGTGACATCACGGGCTCTGGCTTCAAGACCCTGCTGGAAAACCAGCGCGTCGAATTCGAAGTCAAGCAAGGCCAGAAGGGCCTGCAAGCTGCGAACATCAAGGTTCTGTAAGCACCCGCCGGGCGCAAGCCCTGCAAACGAAACCGCGGCTTGCCGCGGTTTTTTTATGCCCGTCGCGTGAGTGACTTGCGGGCAAGAGCAAGCCGCCTACCATTCGCGCTTCAAGCCCCCCTGGAGACAGACCATGACCACGCTCGCCGCCCTCACCAACCACCAGATCCGACTCGCTGCACGGCCCAACGGCCTGCCCACCCGCGACGGCTGGAGCTTCACGACCGAGCCGGTGGCCGAGCCGGGCGACGGCGGCGTTTTGGTCAAGACGCTGTCGCTGTCGCTCGACCCGGCGATGCGCGGCTGGATGAACGAAGGCAAGAGCTACATCCCGCCGGTCGGCATCGGCGAGGTGATGCGCGCCGGCGGCATCGGCCGGGTGATCGCCTCGAAGAATCCGGCCTTCGCGGTCGGCGACACGGTGAGCTGCACGCCCGGCGTGCAGGAATACTGCCTCGTCGCGGGCGACCGGATCAAGAGCAGCGGCTTGTTCAAGATCGACACCCGGTTGGGCACGCCGAACCAGTGGCTCAACGTGCTGGGCATGCCCGGCATGACCGGCTACTTCGGGCTGATGGACGTCGGCATGCCGCAACCCGGCGAAACCGTCGTGGTCTCAGGCGCGGCGGGCGCGGTCGGCCAGACCGTCGGGCAGCTCGCGAAGGCCAAGGGCTGCCGTGTCGTCGGCATCGCGGGCGGCGCAGCCAAGTGCGACTGGGTCGTCAGGGAGCTGGGCTTCGACGCCTGCGTCGACTACAAGGCCGGCAACCTGAAGACCGACCTGCGCGACGCCTGCCCCAAGGGCGTGGACATCTACTTCGACAACGTCGGCGGCGAGATCCTCGACACCGTGCTCACGCGCATCAACCGCAAGGCCCGCATCATCATCTGCGGCGCGATCAGCCAGTACAACAACACGACGCCGGTGAAGGGCCCGGCCAACTACCTGTCGCTGCTGGTGAATCGCGCGCGCATGGAAGGCATCGTCGTGTTCGACTACACCGAGCGCTTCCCGATCGCCGTGGCCGAGCTCGCCGGGCTGATGAAGGCCGGCAAGATGAAAAGCAAGGAAGACGTGGTCGTCGGCCTCGACACCTTCCCCGAGACGCTGTTGAAGCTGTTCAACGGCGAGAACTTCGGCAAACTGGTATTGCAGATCTCGCAGGCTTGAGGGCTCGCGTCGTTCGACGACTGCGGGCAGGCCACGCCCCGCTGATCAGCTCTGGGCGACCAGCCCGCGTTGCTTGAGCATCGGCTCCACGACGGGCTCGCGACCGCGGAACGCGCGGTACGCGGCCGCGGGCTCGAGCGAATTTCCCGAGGAGTAGATGAACTGGCGCAGCCTGAGCGCGGTCGCCGGGTCGAACGGGTTGCCGGCCTCGACGAACGCATCGAAGCCGTCGGCGTCCAGCACCTCGGCCCACAGGTAGACGTAGTAGCCGGCGGCATAGCCCGAACCCGCGAACAGGTGCTGGAAATGGCACAGGCGGTGGTTCATTCCGACCGCCGTTGGCGCGCCGATGCGCGCAAGTTCGTCGCGCTCGAACGCCACCACGTCGGGCGCCTGCGGGCTCGTCTGCGCATGCGCCGCCATGTCGACCAGCGCCGATGCGGCGTAGCGCACCGTCTCGAAGCCTTGATTGCACAGGCGCGCCTGGTGCAGTCGCTCGATCAGCGCGTCGGGAATCGCCTCGCCGGTGAGGTGGTGCCGCGCGTGACGCTTGAGCACGCTGGGCTCGCTCAGCCAGTGCTCGAAGAGCTGCGACGGCAGCTCGACGAAGTCGCGCAGCACCGCCGTGCCCGACACACGCTCGTAGGTCACGTTCGACAACAGGCCGTGCAGGCCGTGACCGAACTCGTGGAACAACGTGCGCGCGTCGTCGAAGCTCAGCAAGGTCGGCTCGCCCGCCGCGCCCTTGGCAAAGTTGTTGTTGTTGATCACGATCGGCAACACGCCCTCGCCGTTGCGCGACTGTTGGCGGAACGAACTCATCCACGCGCCGCTGCGCTTGGTCGCGCGCGCGAAGTTGTCGTGCAGGAAGACACCGATCATGGCCCCGTCGGCGCCGCGCACCTCGTAGACCTTGACGTCCGGGTGGTAGACCTTGATCTGGGGCTGCTCGACGAAGCGCAGCCCAAACAGGCGCTGGGCGCAGTCGAACACGGCCTCGACCATGCGGGCGAGTGGGAAGTAGGGCTTGATCGTGGCTTCGTCGAGTTCATACCGAACCTGGCGCACCTTCTCGGCGTAGAAGCGCCAGTCCCAGGGTTCGAGCGCAATGGTTTCACCACGCGACAGCACGAGCGCCTCCAGCGCCTGCTGTTCTGCGGCCGCGCGGGCCTTGGCAGGCTCCCAGACCTGCTTCAGCAGCGCGGTCACGGCCGCCTGGCGCCCCGCCATCGTGTCGGCCAGCGCGTAGTCTGCGTAGCAGGCAAAGCCATGCAGGCGGGCCTGCTCGTTGCGCAAGGTCAGGATCTCGCGCGCGACTTCACGGTTGTCGTGCTCGCCGACATGCTCGCCGCGGCTGGTCCAGGCGCGCCAGGCTTGCTCGCGCAGATCGCGGCGCTCGGAGAACGTCAGGAACGGCACGATGTGCGAGCGCGCCAGCGTCACCAGCATGCCATCGCTCAGGCCACGCTCGATGGCCGCCTGGCGCGTCGCGGCGCGCACGAAGTCAGGCAGGCCGGCAGCATCCGCATCGCCGCGCAGCACGAGTTGGAACGACGATTCGTCCGCCAGCACGTTCTGGCCGAAGCGCGTGCTCAGCTCGGCGAGGCGCCCCATGATCTGTGCATAACGCCGCTGCGCCGCAGGCTCGAGCTTGGCGCCGGCGCGCACGAAATCGGCGTGGTAGCGCTCGAGCACGCGCCGCTGCTCGGCCGTGAGCCCGAGCGTGTCGCGCTCGGCCTGCAGCGCATCGATCCGCGTGAACAACCCACGGTGCATGAAGAACGCGCTGCTGTGCGCGGCCAGCACCGGCGCCATGCGGGTCTGCACCGCCTGGAGGGTTGGCGAGGTCTCGCTGGCCGCGAGGTTGTGGAACATGCCGTCGATGCGGTCCAGCAGGCGGCCGCAGCGATCGACGGCGGCGATCGTGTTGTCGAAGTCGGGTGGCCGCGGATCGCTCGCGATGGCCTCGATCTCGGCCAGGTGCCGCGCCAGCGCGACGGCGTAGGCGGGCTCAAAGTCTGCGGCACCGACCAGCGCGAACGGCGGCAGCCCATAGGGTGTGTTCCAGGGCTGGATCAGCGGGTTGGCGGCGGCAGGAGTCGTGGTGCTTGTCATTTGCTCTTCTTCAGCGCGATCTCGTCGTCCTCGAAGAACCGACGGTTCTCGCAGCCCTTGGCATACGCGTCGTGATCGGCCTTGTTGGTCTCGACCTGCGTGTTGAACGCGGTCACGCGGGCCTGGTAATCGTCGATCTGCTTGTCGCGCACCTGGGATGCGTCGTTGTAGCCGGTGACCGCCTCGGCATCGGTGCGGTCCAGCGTCTCCAGCCGCGCCTTGAGCGTGTCGCCTCCGCGGCTGATCTCGTCCTTGAGGGCGACCAACGCAACCTGTTCCTTGGCCAGCGCGTCGTCCTGCTGGGCCGAACGACCCTTCAGGTTGAGGCACACGCGCAATTGATCTCGGGTCAGGAACGCGCCGCCGCCTTTGCCGAACGCGCTCTCCTTTTTCGGCTTGTCGGCCGCGATCGCTCCGGTCGCGGCGAGCAGCGTGAGGGTCAGCAAGGCAGTGGTGAGCGTTCTCATGGCGGTCGAATCGGTGGGCAAGCGCAAATCATGCCACTGGTTCGCGCATCGTCACGAACTCCTCGGCCGCGGTCGGGTGGATGCCAAGCGTCGAATCGAACTGGGATTTGGTCGCTCCGGCCTTCATCGCCACGGCGAAACCCTGGATCGTCTCGCCGGCGTCGGAGCCGACCATGTGCAGGCCAACGACGCGATCGGTCGCGGCATCGACGACCAGCTTCATCAGCGTGCGCTCGCTGCTGCCCGACAGCGTGTGCCGCAGCGCCTTGAATTCGCTCCGGAAAATCCGAACCGCGCCGAAGCGCGCGCGTGCCGCCTGCTCCGACAACCCGACGGTGCCGACGCTCGGGTGCGTGAAGACGGCAGTCGGGATCAGCTCGTAGTCGAGCTTGCGATGGCCGGCGCCGTACAGGTGATCGACCAGCACCATCGCCTCGGCGAGCGCGACCGGCGTCAGGTGCACACGGTCGATCACGTCGCCCAGCGCGTAGATGCCATCGACGTTGCTCTGGTAGTTCGCATCGACGATCACCGCGCCGTTCGCGGCCAGCGCGACACCGACCTCTGCCAGGCCCAGGTCTGCGGTGTTCGGCGCCCGGCCGGTCGCATAGAGCACCTGATCCGCCACCAGGCTGCTGCCGTCGGCGAGCGCGACTCTCAGGCGATCCGCCTCACTCTCAATCCGCGTCACGCCAGACTTCGTGCGCAAATCCACGCCCTTCTTGCGCATCTCGGCGGCGAGGAAATTTCGCACCTCGTCGTCGAAACCGCGCAACACCTGCTCGCCACGGTACAGCTGCGTGACCTGCGCGCCGAGGCCACGAAAGATCGAGGCGAACTCGCACGCGATATAGCCGCCGCCGATCACCAGCAGATGCTGCGGGAACTTCCCGAGGTCGAAGATCTGGTTCGATGTGATCGCCAGCTCGCCGCCGGGCACCGGCGGCACGACCGGCCAGCCACCGGTGGCGACCACGATGCGGCGCGCGCGGTGGCTCACGCCGCCCACCTCGACCACGTTTGGGCCGAGCATCCGCGCGCGGCCGCGCAGCACCTCGGCACCGGCGTCACTCAGCAACTTGGCATAGACCGCGTTCAGGCGGCTGATCTCGCGCGCGCGGTTGGCCTTCAACGCTGACCAGTCGAGCACCGGTGCCGGCCCCGACCAGCCGAAGCCGTGCGACTCCTCGAAACTCTCGGCGTAGTGCGCCGCGTGGCTGTAAAGTTTCTTCGGGATGCAGCCCAAGTTCACGCAGGTGCCGCCGAGCGGCGCAGCGTCCGCCACCGCGACACGCGCACCGCGCTGCGCTGCCATGCGCGCGGCGCGCACACCGCCGCTGCCGGCGCCGATCACGAACAGGTCGAACTCGTCTGAAGCCATGCGAACGCTCCCGGCGCGTCGTGCGCCCTGCCCTGGGTCGCCAAACTGTACGCGCGCTGATGTCGGCTTGATGAAATGCGATCCGCCAAACGGTGTGTACCTCGCGCCACAGCACCCCGCACTCGCGGGGTACCGGTGGCGTGAGCTGCGTGAAACACTTGCTGTAACGAATGAGCCAAACCTTGGCCTGAGCGTATCGAACCCAGGATTCCTGACATGAAGAAGTTCATCCTCGCCGTTGTTGCGGTCGCCGCATTCGGCACCCCGCAAGCTGCGACCAACCTCGGTGCCGACATCGGCGCGCGCGGCAATGTGGCCGTGGCTGCCTACGTTGGCTCGGACAAGTCGGTGTTCCGCACTGTCGGTACGTCCGACAGCGCCAGCACCGGCTCGCTGGTGGACGTGAGCGCCGTGGGCGCAGAGCCTTCCACCTACGCCTTGATGTTCCTCGGCCTCGGCCTGATCGGGCTGTCGCTGCGCAGCCGTCGCAACACCCGCTGAGGGCACTCGCCTTCACCGACAAAGAGGCTCCCGAGGGAGCCTCTTTTCATTTCAGGCCAGGGCTTGCGCCAACGCATCGGCAACCAGCCCGTTCACGCCATCCGCATGCGTGGACGCGCGCTCGTGCAGGCGCTTCACCAGCTCCGCCGGCAGCTTGCAGGCGAATGGCACCAACCCGGCAGCGGTATCGCGTCGACGCTGCTCGCGCCGATCGACCAGGTCGCCGGCGCCCTGGCCGAATCGGCCCGGCACGTCAGCGGCCTTCATGCGCCCGTCGAGCTTCTTGGCGAGGTTCTTGACGAGGTCGGTCTTCTTCATGCTCATGTCGGGCTTTCGGCTTCCAGTGTGGTCGCAATTGTCTCTGGTCTAATCGCCCGCTCACTCCGTCACGTTCACCATGGCCATCAAGGCAACCATCTACAAGGCCAATCTGCAGATCGCCGACATGGACCGCAACGTCTATGTCGACCACGCCGTGACGATCGCCAGGCATCCGTCGGAGACCGACGAGCGGATGATGATTCGCTTGCTTGCGTTGGCGCTGAACCTGCCCGCCAGCGCCGACCACGGCACCCTCGAGCTTGCGAAAGACCTGTGGGAGACCGACGAGCCCGCGCTCTGGCACAAGGACCTGACCGGCGAGATCAAGC
>JBDUAG010000526.1:0-3430 GCA_040004785.1 Burkholderiales bacterium
TCGCGGTCGAACTCGGCCGCGACGGCATCACCGTGAACTGCATCTGCCCGGGACCGATCGACACCGCCATGACGTCGCGCATCGATCCCGAGCAGAAGCACCGATTCGCGCGCCAGCGCACCGCCCTCGGCCGCTACGGCGCGTCCGAGGAGGTGGCGCATGTCGTGCTCAGCCTGTGCATGCCGGGCGCGTCGTACATCACCGGTGTGGTGATCCCGGTCGATGGTGGGCTGATGGCGCGCAACGGCTGAGCGCTGCAACGCCACCCGCAACGACACCTACATCGCCGCGTTCGAGCGCCCGCCATCCACCGCGACGAGTTCGCCGCTGACGAAGCTGCTGTCGTCCGAGGCGAGAAAGGCGGCGACTGAGGCGATCTCCGACGCGAGAGCCAATCGACCGACGGGGGTGCTGGCGATGCGTTTGGCCAGCGCGGCCGGGTCGAAGTTGGCGAGTGCGGCATCGGTCGATACGAAACCGGGCGCAATCGCGTTAACGCGGGTGCCGAAGCGACCCAGGTCGATCGAGGCAGCGCGCGTCAATCCGGCCACCGCGCCTTTGACGGCGCAATAAGCCATCGAATCGGCCGTCGCGCGGATCGCTGCGGTCGAGCAGAGGTTGATCACGGCACCGTGGCCGCTGCGCTTGAGTTGATCCTGCGCCGCCTGCGTCGTCCAGACCAGGGCCTTGACGCCGACGGCGAGCATGCGGTCGAGCGTTTCTTCGTCGATCTGGTCCACGGCCTGGTAGCGGACCCACGCGGCGTTGTTGACCAGCACGCTCAGCGGCGCACCCAGATCGCGTTCGATGCTGTCGATGGTTTTGACAACGGCAGCCCGGTTCGACACGTCGGTCGCATAGGCGACCACCTCGCGTCCCGCGGCCTTCATCTCCTCGACCGCCTGGCGGATGCGCGCCGCGCTGACATCGACACAGGCGACACGCGCGCCTTCATCCGCGAGGCGTTCCGCGATCGCGCGTCCGATGCCTCGCGCCGCGCCGGTAACGACCGCGATCCGGCCCTGTAAGCGTTGATTCATAAAGAAGGCAACCTTAGCACCTGCCGCGTGACGGTGTGCTCGAAATCGCCTTGGCGCTTCACGAGCACGTGGTCGTTGCCCTTTTCAGGAGAGATGGTCTTCACCTCGACCCGTTTGCCGGCAATTGTTCCGTCGGATCCAGCCTGATGGCTGCCATGTCGGCAGAGCCCAAACTTGATCTCGGCGTAGATCTCGCCAAGTTCGCCCCACACCTGCAGGTACCTACCGGTGTTTTGGAAGTGGCGCTCGGCGCAGTCCACGAGATCCTCGAAGATCTCTGACTGCTCCAGGACTGAATACGGGAAATCCTCCCGGCTTCGAAACTGTTCTCGCGACTGCAGCGCGTCGGCCGCTTCCCGAGGCTGGTCACGGAGTTCGGCTTCGATCCAGTTTCTGCTGAGGTATGCCTCCTCAAAGGGCGCATAGCCGGCACCCGCCGCCAACGCAATGTCCTCCGCGCTGTAACCCCGGTCGTGCATCTCATGTAGGAAGTCCCAATCGCTCATGACCTCTCCTCGTTGGTTTTGGACGTCCGCTGGCTCACACCAATCATGGGAAGGGCCGCGTCCCCCGTTCGCAGTGTCTCCCAAGCGCGGGCGCTTGTCAGCCGACGAGCGCCGAGGTAGACGTCCGCCAATCTGCGTTGCGGGTGAACGTCCGGAGTAGGCCCTGTATGCCGCCCACTGAAGCGCTGGCAGTCGGCCTCGCAATCGCTTGCTGATCGTCCGGCAGCGCCCCTACAGCATCGGGATGTACTTGATCGCAAATCCCAACAACGGCAAAGCGATCAGTACGCGGCCCCAGCGCCATGTCGTGAATCGATACCGATGGTTGTGCCATAGCGCGATCCGAAGTCGCCGCACCCCAAAGAGCGACGCAAAGCACATCAGCACAACGCCGACAAGACCCGTTCGTGCGGGCGCATGTGTCAGCACACCGAGCCAAAAAGTCGGCCATCCCACAGCATCCAACGCTGCGAGCCACCGTCGTCCAGGCCAGTCAGGCGCATCGGGCGGGGCAGCTCGTGCAAACAAGATCCACATGACGTGCTCCATGGGACGCGGGCAAGGCCACACGCGTCCGTCTTTCAAACCGACGCGCGTCGCAGCTGCTTGGGCAACCAGTGCGTGCCTGCGAGTCGCGCGGCGACCTTGACGACGAGCGCGTCTTTCTTCATCGCCGCAACACCGTCGTCAACCAACCCTGGCCCCGCCTCTTTCAGCGCCTCGACGATCTGAGCTTTGGAGACATGGTTCAGGTAGCCCGCGGCCGTAGGCTCCCACCAGTCGGCCATGTTCAGCCCCACCGCGTCGGCAAGGGCACTCGCGCTGGGCGCGACACCCGCGCTAGGCAAGGCATTGATGCTCGAGGCCGAGCAGAACGCCAGAAGCTGCAAGAGGTCATGCTGATCGAGCGCGATCAACCAACCCAGCCAGTCGCCCCGTTGTTCCGGCAGGCGTCGATCCAGGCGCCCTTGGCGGTCTGAAGTGCCTCCCAGGCAGACTGCCCTTCAAGTCGTCGGCGGCAGCGAGCAACGCATGCTCCTGCAGCTGGGGCGTGACTTGCATTGCCGACCGCGTGCCGACGCCGTCCGAGCAGAACACCCGCAACGCGAACGCATGCGTCAGGGTCGCGAGCGCCACCTGCGTGTTGCGCGACATCGCCACCTGTAACGCCGCGGTGCGGTGTGCCCCGAGGCGCTGCAGCAACTTCTCGCTGCCATCTGACTTTGGATGAGCGGTAGCCGGCGCGCCCGAACTCTGGCCGGTCACGCCGCTCTCCGCACCGGTACGCGCCTTCCGCGAAGCGGCTCGTGGTTTCCGGTCGCACTCGCGCACGAGCCCTCGGATGATTTCCGCATCACCCTCGCGCGTGACCGTGAAGATCACGCCTGCGCGCGCCTTCTCTTCGGCCGCCCAGGTTTTCAGGCCACCCTGGATCGCCCTGCGACGCTTCTCGATGGCTTGTTCCTCCAGCTCGATGCACTTGGCCTCCTCGGCAGACCATTCGCTCGCGTCCGAGAGCGTTCGGTCCTGGCGCTCCAGCTCCTTCGCGCGCGCAGCGAGATCGGCAAGTTCGGATCGCTCCTCGGCCGAAGCCTTGCGCAGCGTGTGCTCGCATGGCGTGAACTGGCGCAGTGCATGCCAATCGAACTCGACCCGCGCCTCAACCCATGACCACCCCTCGGCCCGCGCCTCAGTCGCCAGCGCCTCCAGCTTCTCGACGGCCAGCCGCCGAAGCAACTCCGGGTCCGACAAGTACCGCCCGCGGTCATCGTCGAACAGGTTGCGCCGCACCACGCCGCCCGCCGCCTCGTAGGCGTCGATGCCCACGAACCGAACCAGCGCATTGCCCGACGCCTCGACCTCGCCGGCCGTCAGCACTCGACG
>JBDUAG010000527.1:0-3424 GCA_040004785.1 Burkholderiales bacterium
CGATCACGAGCTTGCGCTTCGGGTCGATGAAGATGCCCTGGCCGAAGATGCCGCGTGCGGCGAAGCTGCCGTCGGTGTACGTCCACCACTGGTAACCGTAGCCGCGGCCGGGCTGGCCGATGCCGGTGCGCTCGGTCGTGGCTTCAAGCAGCCAGCCGTCCGGCACGATGCTCTGACCATCGACACGCGCGCCGTTCAGGATGAAGACCCCGAAACGAGCGAAGTCCCGCGAGGCGGCCTGGATGCAGCAACCGCTGATCTCCTGTCCGGTGCGGCTGAGCAGCCAGGTGGCCTGTTGCTCCATGCCGACGGGCACCCAGACCTTTTCGGTCAGGTAGGCCGACAAGGGCTTCTTCGTCGCCTGGCTGACCAGAACGCCGACCAGGTTGGTCTCGCCCGTGCTGTAGTTCCAGCGCGTACCGGACGGCGCTTCGCGTGGCAGACGGCGCAGGTAACTCACGGTCGCGTCCACACCGTCTTCCGGCTTGTGGTTGTTGAACCGTGCCACGTCGGAGTTCGGGTCGGCGTAGTCTTCGTTCCAGCGGATGCCCGAGGTCATCGTCAGAAGCTGGCGGATGCTGACGTCGTCGTAGGCCGAGCCTTTCATCTGCGGGATGTAGTCGCTGACCTTGTCGTCCATGCTTCGGATATAGCCCTCACGCAGCGCCGCACCCAGCAGCGTGGAGGTCATGGACTTGGCCACCGAAAAACTCGTCCAGCGTCCGCCGCTGTCGAAGCCCAGGCCGTAGCGCTCCAGGCGCAGCTTGCCGTCATGCACGATCAACAGTGCGGCGCTGCGCTGGCCCGCCATGTAGGCAGCCACGTCGAGCGGCAACGTCAGAGGCGGCCCCGGCGGCAACGGCACGGGATGGCCGCCCACCGCCACGACCCGCGACTTCGCCAGCACCGGCAGGCGATCGAGCGCGCGAAAGGCCGCATCGCGCTGGGGCTCGCTCCAGAACAGCAGGTCACGGTTGGTCGGCAACGTCGCCAGCAGGCCGCGCGTCTCCTTGTCGAGGCTGAACCAGGCGGCAGCGCCGACCACCACGAGGGCAGCCAGCGACCCGAGAGCGATCTTCTTGAGCTTCATCGCGGTACTCCGGAGAACTCGACATCGAGGGGCGTCGTCGAATCAGGCCAGCGCATTGTGCCGGCGCCAAGCGTCGACGCACGGAGCTGGCGCGATCGCCTCCTGCAGCCCCGAGAATCCCCGCATGCCCCACGCCGTCTCTCGCCTGCGCGCCGTGCGCCTGGCGCGCAGCACCAAACCCTTTCTCGCCCGGGGTGGGTTCAAGCGCGAGCGCTGCGCGGGCTGCCGGCTGGTGCCGAGCCATTGCCTGTGTGGGCTGCGCCCCTCGGTGCCCACGCGCGCGGGCGTGTGCCTGCTGATGGCCGACATCGAACCGCTCAAGCCCAGCAACACCGGCTGGTTGATTGCCGATGTGGTGGCCGACACGTTCGCGTTCGGCTGGGCACGCACTGCGACCGACCCCGCGCTGCTGGCGCTGCTGAGCGACCCGCAATGGCAGCCGTATGTGGTGTTTCCGGGTGAGTACGCCGCGCCCGGCCGGGTGGTGCACGCCGTTCAGCCGCCCGACAACCGAGGGACCGAAGCGGGCAAGCGCCCGCTGTTCATCCTGCTCGACGGCACCTGGACCGAGGCACGCAAGATGTTCGGGCGCAGCCCCTGGCTGGACCACCTGCCGGTGCTCAGCCTGCAACCTGGCCAGATCTCGCACTACAAGCTGCGCCGCTCGCGCCGCGACGACCACTTCTGCACCAGCGAGGTCGCCGCCCTGTGCCTGAACCTGGCGGGCGAACACCTGGCCGAACAGACGCTGGCGGCCTACCTCGACGTGTTCACCCACCACTACCTGCAGGCCAGAAACCAGTTGCCCGTGGCGTGGGATGGTGCGGCCCACCAGCGATGGCGCGAGATCAGCCGCCCTGCTGCAGCAGCGCCTTGGCCGCCTCGACCCGAAGGGCCAGTGCCACCGTCTCGTCGTTCATGACCCGGCGCAAAAAACGCTTCGGGTCTTCATCCGCATCCGCCGCCACGGGCTGCGGGAGTGGGATGGGCGCACCGATGCGCGTCGTGATCGGCCCGAGCCGCTTCAACGCTTCCTCGAACGCTGCCGGCTTCATCACATCCAGGCCACGCAGCAAGGTGGCCTGACCTTCTTCGTTGGGCGGGATGTCGAGCCACGGTGTCTCGGCAAAGACCGGGGCCAGGTCGGCCGCGACGAAGGCGGACCAATTCCCGTTCTCTTCCTGCCGGGCCGGCACCAGCCGGGCATGACGCTCCGGGTGCAGCGCCGATGCGTCGGACGCGGGCATCAGGCGGATGCGCCTGGCATCGACGTCGGGCAGAAACCGCGCGCGCAAGGCGTCGAGAAACGCATGCGCCTGCGAGGCCGCGATCGGCTCTGCGAGCGAGAACCAGAGCTGGAGGCCATCGACACCCGAGACAGCGATGGCGGGCGCGGGCAGCTCCAGTTCGGCCTGAACGCCTTGCCAGACTTTCGAGAAATGCTCCCAGCTCGCCGGCCGCGTCAGCTCCATCACCATCGCGCGCACCATGCCCTGAGGGTCGATCAGAGCCAATGGCTGCGCGTCCGCTTCAACGTCGGCCTGCGATCGAGGGAGGTACAGGCGATGCAGCTCTGATTGCAGTCGGTTCATGCGGCGCAAACAGGCCGGGGTCGGGATGGAGGGACTCTACTCGGTTACCGTAGCGCTGTTCACGCCGATTCCGTGGAGCCAGAACCATGTCCCTCATCTACTACCTCACCCAAGTCCACCTCGACTTCGGCACCCGCTCGCTGCTCGCCTCCGAGTGCGAACGTGTCGGCATCAAGAAGCCGCTGATCGTCACCGACGCCGGCGTGCGCGCCGCTGGTGTGCTGCAGATGGTGCTCGATGCCCTGCCCGCGTCGCTGCAAGGCCCGATCTATGACCGCACGCCGTCGAACCCGACCGAAGCGGCGGTGCGCGAAGCCGCGGCGATGTTCAAGGAGCACCGCTGCGACGGCCTCATCGCTGTGGGCGGCGGCTCGTCGCTCGACTGCGCCAAGGGGGTGGCCATCGCCGCCACGCACCCCGGCCCGCTGGTCGCCTACGCCACCATCGAAGGCGGCAGCGGCAAGATCACCGAAGGCGTCGCGCCGCTGATCGCGGTGCCGACCACCTCGGGCACCGGCAGCGAAGTGGCACGCGGCGCGATCGTCATCACCGACGACCACCGCAAGCTCGGTTTTCACTCCTGGCACCTGCTGCCGCGCTCGGCCATCTGCGACCCCGAACTCACGCTCGGCCTGCCGCCGGGGCTCACGGCCGCGACCGGCATGGACGCGATCGCGCACTGCATGGAAACCTTCATGGCCGCGCCCTTCAACCCGCCGGCCGACGGCATCGCGCTCGACGG
>JBDUAG010000528.1:0-3423 GCA_040004785.1 Burkholderiales bacterium
AAGCCGGTGTTGTAGGCCTCGAACTGCCCCGCGTTGGCTTGCAGCACCGTCGTGATGCGGTCTGCGTAGCGCGCGATGACGTCGCGCGAGGCGTCGGTCGATCCGTCGTCGACGACGATGACCCGCACGTGGGGCCAATCGATGCCCAGCGCGCTGTCGATCGCTTGTCCGACGAACTCCGCATAGTTGAAGTTCGGGATGATGACGGCCAGGCACGGCACGCCGGCCAGCGGTGCTTCGCGCCGGGCCTGCACCGACGGTGCCTCGAAGTTCAGAGAGGCTGCTGTCATGCGCTGTTCTCTTGCGGGTCTCAGGCCTTGGCCCGCATCGATCGGCGATCCGACGGACAGGTCGCCGACCCCTGGGACTGAGACGACAGCGGCGCGCCAGCCTGCGTAGCCCCTCACGACCCCCAGTTGGGTCAGCAGCCCGCGCAGCGCCAACGGGCGCGCGCTGGGCGCAAAGCGCCATAGAAACAGCCGGCGCGCCAGAAGTGCCGGCGCCAGGCACACCGCCCAGAACCAGACCAGCATGGCGACGCGGCCCCTGAAGTCGATTCCTTGCGGCGCGAGGAGCGCAACCCAGACATCGCCGAGCACACGGCGGGTCGAATCGCCCGCGATCGGGTGCATCTCGGGGGCGAGCTTCAGCGAGGCAATGCGGTAGCACAGCGTACCAACGCTGCGGTCGATCGCCTTCGGCTGCAATTCGATGCCGACGGTTCGTGCGATGCCCTGCGCGTAGGCGAAGCGTTGGTGCGCGCGGGTCAGTTGGCGCTCGAACTGGTGCACATCGAGGGTGGACAATGCGCCCTGGTTCTTGCCATGGATGCGGTACGAGACCAGCGGCCTGGCAATGGTGTGCACGTCACCGAGCAAGGGCGCAGCCGCGAGGCAATAGGAATCATTGGCGCTCCCACAGGTGTCCGACAACGGGAAGATGCGCGCCAGGAACCAGCGCGAATACGCGTTGCCCGACCCGGGCGGCGTGGGATACGCGGACGTGCTCGTACTCCACGCGCGCACCTGCTCGGCCGAGGGCACGATGTGATATTGCGGGAAGAACGAGCCTGTCGCCCTGCCCTGTCCATCGATCGTCAGCATCTGCACCTGGACCTTGCTGGTGCGTGGCGTCCAGACCGCGACGAGCTCACGCGCCAGAGAGGGATGCAGCAGGTCGTCCGAATCGAGAAAGATCACGATGTCCCCGTGCGACAGGGCGAAGCCCTTGTTGCAGGCCACGAGTTGGCCCGAATTCTCCTGCAGGATGACCGAGATGCGAGCGCCGTAGCCTTCGATCACAGCACGCGAATCGTCGGTCGAGCCATCGTCGATCACGATGACCTCGAGATCGGGCCAATCGAGGCTCAACGCGCTGTCGATGGCCGGGCCGACATAGGCCGCATAGTTGAAATTCGGGATGATCACCGAGATCTTCGGCACGGCGCGGCGCTCATTCATGGCTCGACCTCCGCGCTGATGGTGTCGGCACGCCCGAGCCTCGCCGCGGAACGAACGAACCCGAACAGCTCTGCCAGCAGCCGCCGATCGAGCACGAACACGCTGATGAAATAAGTGGCGGCGCCGAGCGGAGCGAGTACCCCAGCACGTGTCAGCGGCCCCCAGCCCTCGACCAGATGGGCGCGCGCCAGCCACACCACGGCGTACATCGCGATCGCGCCGATCAACGGGACGACCGAGCTGCCGAGCACCGCCCGCAGACCAAGCCCCGTCGCGCGCCGGAACAGCCAGAGAAGGACGGACCCACCCAGGCACTCCCGCAGCACCCAGATCCCGATCGCCCAGGGCAGCGACGGCACGCCCGTCAGGGCCACCGCGCCGAGGATGAAGATCAGCTCGGACAGCTGGCACAGGAGCAGGTCGCGCGGCCGACCGATCGCCGTCATGGCCGGGGTCATCAACAGCCGGCGCGCCTGGATGATCACCTGCATCGACAGGATCGTCACGAACGGGGCGATCGAGAGCCACTGCCGGCCGAACAGCACTTCCACCAGCTCGACCGATGTCGATCCGATCAGCACGAAGCAGAAGTACAGCAACATGCAGGCCAAGGCTGAGGCGGATTCGAACGCGCGGGCGAATCGCTCATCGTCCTTCCGGAGCGACGCGAGGATGGGCAGGGCAATCTGCGAGATCGCCGTCGACGACAGCGCCCAGAACGTGTCGACGGCCCGAAAGCTCAGGTTCATCAACCCGGCGGCGTGCGTGCCCAACCCGATGCCCGACAGGATGACGAACACGCGCTTCGTCGAGAAGTTGACGAACAGGGTCGCCACCGAGAAGGTGCCGAACGCCAGCAGCTCACGACATTCGCGCCAGCCGAAGCGCAATCTCGGGCGCTGCGCACAGGTGACCCAGAGCACGAGCGAGCCGAACAACACCACCAGCACCTGCTGCGCGACCAATCCCCAGAAGGCCGCACCCAGGATCACCAGCGCGATGCCGACCGCCGCGCCGAGCGAGCGGCCGACGATGGAGCGAACAGCCAGCACCCGAAACGCCAGGATGCGACGCTGGCGCGCGACGATGGTGGCGCTGACCGCCGTCAAGGGCAGGCACAGCGACAGCCAGAGCAGAACGGGCACGGCCTCCGGGTTGGCCGCGCTGCGCGCGAACGCCGGCGCGGCGAGCCCGCACCCCACCATCAACAACACGCTCAGCGCCAGTGTCGCGGTGAAGGCCGTGTCGTAGTGCAGTTCGGTGATGTCTTGGCGCTGCACCAGCGCGTCGTGAAAGAGCATGCCGACCAGCATCGTCATCAGCTCGATCGCCGCCAACGCGATCGAGAACAAGCCGAAGTCGGACACCGAGAGAAAGCGCGAGTAGACGATCAGCGACGAAAACGAGATCAGCGCCAATCCACCGTTCTCGACGAAGCTCCACAACGCCGAGCGCGCCACGGCGGCGCGATCGACGTTCGGGTCGTGATCGGCGGCAGTCGCCGACATCGACATGGGCGCGGTCGACGCGTTCAAGCGCATGGCGATCCGTCCACCATTCGTCAGGCCGTGCGGCCCGACGGTGCCGCGGCCTTGCCGGCCCACCGGGACAGCTGGCGGCGAATCGGCTGCAGCAGCGCCGCACGATTGAACCGGAGCGCGATCAGGCGCCGAGCCAGCCCACCCGGGCTGCACAACAGCAACGTCATCCAGACCCCATGGCCCAGCTTCAATCGCAAGGGCAGTGGCCGTCTGGCCAGTAACACGATGCCGGCGCGCCACAGGGAGAGTGCACTGTCGTCAGCAGCGCCTTCGTAGTCTTCGCGCAGCTTCTTCAGCATGAGCCGATAGTTGACGAAGGGCAGGTCGTGGTCGAGAAGATTGGCCGGCGGCAGCGGCACCGAGCGTGCCGCGGCGTGTTCGGCCAGCAGACGCAGTTCGCTCGCCCGAAGACTCACCTGCTT
>JBDUAG010000529.1:0-3417 GCA_040004785.1 Burkholderiales bacterium
GCAGCGCGCGCAGCGGCGGCCAGTCGCGCAGGCCGGTCGGGTACGCGAACCACAGCGCGTAGGCCTGGTCCTTGACCAGCGCGAGCGGCGAGAGGCGCATCAGCCGACCGTCGCGCAGCGCGTCGGCAACGAGCAACTCGCGCGCGAGCGCCAGCCCCAGATCCTGCTCGGCGGCCTGCAGCATCATCCCGGCGTCGTTGAAGCTGGCCACCGGTTTCACGCTGCAGCGCACGCCGGCGAGCGCAAACCAGCTCTCCCAGACCGGCGCGTCGCCGAGCAGCGGTTCATCGGCCAGCGCTTCCGGGCCGCGCCCGAGGAGGCGCCGAGCTGCGGTCGGCGACCCGACGGCGATCAGCGGCGAGTCGAGCAGGCGCTCGGCCTCGAGGCCGCGCCACTGGCCGCTGCCTTGGCGCAGCGCGGCATGAAAGCCTTCGCGCTGCAGGTCGACGACCTGCTGCGAGGTGTGCACCTCGATCGCGATGTCCGGGTGCTGCTCGCGCCATGAGGCCATGCGCGGCAGCCACCAGCGCTGCGCGAACGACGGCAACAGCGTGACGCGGAGACGGTGCTCGGTACCGCCCGCGGCGGCTGCGGCGGCGCGCACACCGTCGTCGAGCTGCGACAGCGCCGGTTCGACCGCGCGCAGCAGCGCCTCGCCGGCGGCGTTCAGCACGATGCGGCGGCCCGGCCGATCGAAGACGTAGAAGCCGAGCTGCTGCTCCAGCAGCTTGATCTGCTGGCTGACCGCGCTGTGCGTCAGGTGCAGTTCTTCGGCCGCGGCGCGCATGTTGCCCAGCCGCGCGACAGCGCGGAAGGCGGGCAGGGTTTGCAGCGGCGGACGCAGGGACACAGGCATGGCGTTGGCAATTTGGTAAGCAATACTGACCAACTTGGCCAGAAACGATCGCTTTTACCGGGCCGGTTGGGTATCTATGCTAACCACATGAACACCACCCTGCACTGGCCCTCGCTCTCCTGGTTCTGGTCGGCATGGCCGCGACGCGGCAGTCCCACCGCGCCGCGGGTGCGCGACCGCGACACCGATCTCGACGAGCTGGCAGATCTCGACCTGCGCATCCTGCGCGACATCGGCGCGCCGGAGCCGCTGCTGTCGCGCGCGCTGGCACGCCGGGATGCCTGCGACCAGCGCCTCGACGAGTTGCGCCTGGGCAGCGCGTCCGGCGGCTGGCGCCACTGGTGATGCGGCGCAATCGGCTCAGACCGTGCGGCCGCCGTCCACCGGAAACTCCACGCCGGTGATGAACGCGGCATCGTCGCTGCCCAGGTAGACCGCGGCACGGGCGATGTCCTTCGGGTCGGAGAGCCGGCCCAACGGAATCGTGCCGATGAACTTCTGGCGGTTCTCCGGCGTGTCGGGCATGCCCATGAAGGATTCGAGCAGGCCGGTCGCGCCCATCACCGGGCAGATCGCGTTGACGCGGATGTTGTCCGGCCCGAGCTCGACCGCGAGCGATTTGCTCATCAGGTTGACCGCACCCTTCGAGCTGTTGTACCAGGTGAGGCCGGGCCGCGGGCGGATGCCGGCGGTGGAGCCGATGTTCAGGATCACGCCGCTGCGTTGCTTGCGCATCAGCGGCACGACCGCATGGACCATGTGGAAGATCGACTTGACGTTGATCGCATAGACGCGGTCGAAGGTGGCTTCGTCCACGTCGAGTAGCGGGCCGTTGCGGTGCGTCCAGCCGGCGTTGTTGACGACGATGTCCAGCTTGCCGAACTTGTCGACCGTGGCCTTGACCAGCGCGTCGATGTCGCCACGCTGGGTCACGTCGCATTTGACGGGAAAGGCGTTCGCGCCCAGCGACGCGGCCACCTCCTTCGCACCCGCCTCGTTGATGTCGGCGACCGCCACCTTCGCACCTTCGGCGATGTACTGGCGTGCGATCTCGGCACCGAAGCCGCTCGCGGCACCGGTCACGATCGCGACCTTGTGGTTCAGTCTCATGATGTTCCTTGCTCACTTGCCGTGGTACTGGACCACCGTCTTGACAACACAGAACTCTTCGAGCGCCATGAAGCCCTTCTCGCGCCCATGGCCGCTCTTCTTCACGCCGCCGAACGGCAGTTCGACGCCGCCGCCGGCACCGTAGCAGTTGATGTAGACCTGCCCGCAGCGCATGCGCTTGGCAACGCGGGTCTGGCGCCCGCCGTCGCGCGTCCAGATGCCGGCGATCAGGCCGAAGTCGGTCGCGTTGGCGAGCGCGATGGCATCTTCTTCGTCCTCGAACGGGATCACCGCGAGCACCGGGCCGAACACCTCCTGGCAGGCGAGGCGGTGCTCGCGCGGCACCGGGCCGAACATCGTCGGCGCCACGTAGAAGCCACCCGCTGGCACGCCGTCGGCAATGCGGCCTTGCGCGAGCACCGGAATGCCGCTCTCGCGCGCCTGGTCGATGAAGCCTTGCACGCGCTTCTTCTGGTCGGCGTTGATCAGCGGTCCGCAGTCCTTGTCCATCGCCGGCGTGCCGGCCGACGATCGCGCGAAGCGCTCGGTCACCGTCTCGACGAACGCGTCGTAGACCCCGCGCTGCACCAGCAGCCGGCTGCCCGCCGAGCAGGTCTGGCCGCCGTTCTGTGTGATCGCCTTCAGCACGAAGCCGGCGGCGCGCTCGAGGTCGGCGTCTTCGAACACGATCTGCGGGCTCTTGCCGCCGAGTTCGAGCACGCATTTGAGCGTGCGCTCGGCTGCCGCCTTCTGCACCAGCGTGCCGACTTCGGGCGAGCCGGTGAAGGTGACGAAGTCGATGTCGTGGTGCGCCGTCAGCGCGGCGCCGGCCTCTTCGCCGAGGCCGGTGACGACGTTCAGCGCGCCGGCCGGCAAGCCGGCCTCCTGGGCGATCGCGCAGAACGCGAGCGGCGACAGGCAGGCGTCCTCCGAGGGCTTGAGCACCGCGGCGTTGCCGGTCGCCAGCGCCGGCACGACCGAGCGGCCGAACATCTGCGCCGGGTAGTTCCAGGGCAGGATGTGCGCGGTCACGCCATACGGCTCGCGCAGCACGACGACATGAAAGTCCTCGAGGTACGGGATCTGCTCGCCGTGCAGCTTGTCGGCCGCGCCGCCGTAGAACTCGCAATAGCGTGCGGCCACGGTGATGTCGTTGCGCGCCTGGCCGATCGGCTTGCCGGTGTCGCGCGCTTCGAGCTGCGCGAGCTCCTCGTGGCTCGCCAGCATGAGCGCCGCCATCTTCATCAGGATGCGGCCGCGGTCGGTCGCGGTCATGCGGCCCCAGTCGCCATTCAGCGCGGCGCGGGCCGCGGCCACCGCCCGGTCGATGTCGGCCGCGCTGCCGCGCTGCAGCTGGTCGAAAGCCTCGCCGGTGCTGGGGTCGATCACGGGCAGGGTCTCGCCGGTCTGGCCGGCGACCCATTCGCCGCCGATGAAATGGTGTTGCATGG
>JBDUAG010000530.1:0-3417 GCA_040004785.1 Burkholderiales bacterium
CGAGCGGGTCGTGCACGCCGCTGTGAAAGCGCGCGCTGGCGATCCATCGCGGCATCTCTGCCGGAGCGATCCATTGCGTCTCGTAGCCGTAGGCGCCCTGCATGTGCGCCTGCCAGGTCTGCAGCTCTTTGGCCTTGCGCGCGCTCACGGCGAGGCTGAGGTAGCCGCCGCGCCAGTCGCAATCGATGTCGAAGCGCTCGCAGCGTTCGCCGATCAGGCGCAACGCTTCCATCGTCATGTCCCACACAGCGCGCGAGGCGGTGTCGCCGAGCTGTTGCTCGATCACCGACTGATCGCAGGCCAGGCCCGCGATCACCTGTCCGCCGTTGCGGCCCGACGCACCCCAGCCGACCTGCCGGGCCTCCAGCACGATGACGCTGTAGCCGCGCTGTGCGAGCTCGATTGCCGCCGACAGCCCGGCCAGGCCGCCACCCACCACCGCCACGTCGCATTCCAGCGCCGACTCCAGTGACGCATGCCCCGCACCACGCGGCGCCGTGGCCACGTAGTAGGAGTGCTTCGTCAGTTGCTGGTCTGCGCTGAGCAAGGGCATAAACGGGTGTGCGCTAGGCAAGCCTTTTCAATGGGTGACGGACAGTTGACCGAACCGGTCAGGCGTTCTTCTTCAGCACGTCGGCAATGGTGCTCACCATCTGGTCGATGTGTGCGTTTTCGACGATCAGCGGCGGCGAGAGGGCGATCGTGTCGCCGGTGGTGCGGATCAGAACGCCGCGCTCCCAGCACTCGAGGAAGGTGTCGAACGCGCGCTTGCCGGGATTGCCGGGGATCGGGTCGAGCTCGATGCCACCAACGAGGCCGATGTTGCGGATGTCGATCACGTGCGCCACGCCCTTCAGCGAATGCAGCGCGTTCTCGAACACCGGCGCCATGGTGGCGCCGCGGGTCAGCAGGCCATCATCGGCATAGGTGTCGAGCGTGCCGAGCGCGGCGGCGCAGGCCAGCGGGTGCGCCGAGTACGTGTAGCCGTGCAGGAACTCGATCAGGTGCTCCGGCCCGGTCATGAAGGCGTCGTGGATCGATTGCTTCGCGAACACCGCGCCCATCGGCACGCAGCCGTTGGTGATGCCCTTGGCGACCGTCATCAGATCGGGCGTGACGCCGAAATGCGTCGCCGCGAACGGCGAACCGAGGCGGCCGAAACCGGTGATGACCTCGTCGAAGATCAACAGGATGCCGTGCTTGTCGCAGATCGAACGCAGGCGCTGCAGGTAGCCCTTGGGCGGCAGCAGCACGCCCGTCGAGCCGGCGACCGGCTCGACGATCACCGCGGCGATGGTCGATGCATCGTGCAGCGCGACGAGGCGCTCGAGATCGTCGGCGAGTTCCGCGCCGTGCTCGGGCACGCCGCGCGAGAACGCATTGCGGCTCAGGTCGTGCGTGTGTCGAAGGTGATCGACACCGGGCAGCAACGGCCCGAACGACTTGCGGTTGCCGACGATGCCGCCGACCGAGATGCCGCCGAAGTTGACACCGTGATACCCGCGCTCGCGGCCGATCAGTCGGGTGCGGGCGCCGTCGCCGCGGGCGCGGTGGTAGCCGATCGCCATCTTTAGCGCGGTCTCGACGGCTTCCGAGCCGGAGTTCGTATAGAAGACGCGGTTAAGGCCCGCGGGCGTCAGCTCGACCAGCCGCTCGGCCAGCTCGAATGCCTTGGGGTGACCCATGTTGAAGGGCGGTGCGAAATCCATCTCGGCCGTCTGCTCGGCGATGGCCTTCGTGATCTTCGGTCGCGCATGCCCGGCGTTGACGCACCACAGGCCGGCGATGCCGTCGAGGATCTGGCGGCCTTCGGGCGTCCAGAAGTGCATGCCCGAGGCCTTGGCCAACATGCGCGGCGCCTGCTTGAACTGCCGGTTCGCGGTGAACGGCATCCAGTAGGCGTCCATCGGTTGCTTGGCCGCGGGGGCGGCCGCAGCGGCAACGGGCAGGGTGGTGGCGGGATCGTCTTTGTGCATGGGGAGGGCTCCAGGGTGACCATCCACCCGCACCCGCAAGTGTGCGAGTCGGAAGGCCATCAGTCTAGGGAAGGCGAGGCGCAATAGGGCGGCAATCGGATGCCGGGTTCACCCTGACCGCTGCAATATCATGCGACGAATCTAATCTGGAAGGCATTAAGTGCGAAGTGCGAGCGCGGAAGTGAAACTGGATGCGATCGACCGGGCGATTTTGACGGAGTTGCAGGCCGAGGGGCGATTGTCGAATCTGGAGCTGGCGCAGCGCGTGCACCTGTCGCCGTCGGCCTGCCTGCGGCGGGTCAAGGCGCTCGAAGACGGTGGCGTCATCGCACAGTATGTGGCGATGATCAACCCGCGCGCCGTTGGCAAGCACGGCGTGAGCTTCACGATCATCAACCTCGAGACCATGAACACGCCTCAGCTCGAAGCCTTCGAGCAAGCGGTGCGCGACCAGCCCGAGGTGCTCGATTGCTTCTACGTGGCGGGCTCGAACGACTACCTGATCCGGTTCACGTATCGCGACGCCGAGGACTTGGAGCGCATCCACTCCGACGTGCTGATGCGCCTGCCGAACGTGGCGCGGACGAATTCACTGTTGGTGCTGCGCACCGTCAAGAGGACGACCGCGTTGCCGCTGTAGCCGAGGGTTTGGCGATCTGCCCGCAAAGGTAGGTCCAGACAAAGGCGGCGGCGGCCTGGCTCGTCAGCTCCGCATGGTCGTAGGGCGGCGCGACCTCGACGCAGTCCATGCCCACGAAGGGCAGGCCGGCGAGTTCTTCGAGCAGGCTCAGCACCTGGTTGCTCGTCATGCCGCCGGGTTCGGGCGTGCCGGTGCCGGGGGCGAAAGCCGGGTCGAGGCAGTCGATGTCCAGGCTCAGGTAGACGGGCGGGTTGCCGTGCGCTGCGAGCCGTGTGCGGATCGCAGCGAGCACGCCGGCGAGCTGTGCCGGGCTCTCCAGCCCGCGCAGGTCGCGCGCGGTGAAGATCTGGCCGCCCTGGTCGCTCACGTATTCGCGCGCATCGCGCGTGCCCGAGGAGCGGATGCCGAGCTGCGTGACGCACTCGTTGATGACGAGGCCTTCGCGCATCGCTTCGAAGACCCAGGTGCCGTGGCCGCTGGGTTCGCCGAAGTGATCGGTCCAGGTGTCGCAGTGCGCGTCGAAGTGGATCACCGCGAGCGGCCGGCCGAGCCGCGCCCGGTACGCGCGCAGCAGCGCAAGTGTGATCGAGTGGTCGCCGCCGAGCCAGCACATGTGATGCGTGCGGATCAGCTCGGCGACGAGTGGCTGCATCGCCGCGCGCATGCCCTCCAGGCTCGTATTCGGCAGTGCCAGGTCGCCGGCGTCACCGAGCTGTGCGAGCGGCGCGACGTCGAAGTGGGGGTGCGTCGCGTCGCACAGCATGTGGCTGGCTTCGCGGATTGCGCGCGGGCCGAAGCGCG
>JBDUAG010000531.1:0-3409 GCA_040004785.1 Burkholderiales bacterium
CTCTTAATCCGTAGGTCGAGTGTTCGAGTCACTCAGGGCCCACCAAAAACGTAAGAAAAATCAACGGCTTGCATGAACTTCGAATCGTGCAAGCCGTTGGTCCATCTGGGACTGTGACGAATTTGTGCCGCGATTCGCAAGACGATCGGCCCACGGTGCCAAGTGATCCGCTGCGAGGTGCGCATAGCGCTGCACCATAGAGTAGCTCGCCCAGCCCCCGAGTTCCTGCAAGACGTTCAAGGGAGTCCCCCCTGAATGTGCCAACTGGCCCAGGTGTGCCGGAGGTCGTGCCAGCGAAAGTTCTCGATGCCAGCGCGGCCCAAGGCCTTGTACCAGGCAGCTGTGCTCACCTGTTCGATGGGCTTGCCCTTAAACGTGAACACGACCTCCCGATGCTTGCCGAGCTGCTTCTGCAGGACAGCCACGGCTTCGCCGTTTAGTGGCACCGGAATTGCCCTTCTTGCTTTTGCCTCGTCTGGATGGACCCACGCCAGCCGCCGATCAAGATCGACGGCAGACCATCGCAGCCCGGTCACGTTGGCAGCCCTCAAACCTGAAGCAAGGCTGAACGCCGCCATGTCGCGCAGGTGCTGCGGCAATTCCGCCAGCAATCGATCGGCCTCGTCGTGGGTCAGATAGCGGATGCGACGGGTCGGCTCCTTGAGCATTCGGACCGTCGGTGCCCGATCCAGCCACTGCCACTCCCTCACGCACTTTCGAAGGATCGACCGCACGAGCGCAAGGGTCCGGTTGACAGTCGCATTGCTGCAGCCGTCATCGAGTTTGGCCTGTGAGACGCGTTCGAGCATGTCGCGGTTTATCGTGTCAAGATCCTTGCCGCCCAAATGCGGGTCCAGCCAGCGAAAGCTTCGCTTTGTCCTCTTCGGCTGTGGCTTTGTGCGACTGCTCCTTGCACCAGCGCACAACCGCATCGTTCCAGCTACGCCTCGGCGCTTCATCGAGCTTCTGCTGTCGCCAGGCCTCGGCCTTCAATCGATCGTGGAATTCTGTCGCTTCGGCCTTGCTTCCAGTCTCAGCACTTTGTCGTACTCGCTCGCCTGATGGTGTCGTGAAATCGATCCACCAGACTGAGCCCCGTTTGCGGATACCCATGGTGTCCTTCCTTTCTCGGAGGTCACCCGCAACGCTTGCCGATTGGTAGCGTACTTGCCCCGGAGGAACGCCGCAAGATCCTCATCGATGAAGACCCATCGCCGACCCGGTTTCGATGCCGGGATCAGGCCGCGTTTGGCCCTGCATCGCACTTCTTCGGGATGCATCTTTAAGAAGCCAGCAGCTTCGGCAAGAGTCAACGTGTTCATACGATTCCGATTGCAATGCTGCGGTCTGTGAGCACATCGCGCTGGCACTCCAGATCCGTCTGGCCTTCGACTTCCTGATGGTGGCTTGACGGACGCGGTGTCTGAACTAGGGACCCACTTACAGCCCTAAGCCTAGACGCATAAATACGCGTCAGTGCCGATGACTAAGGGCTCAAAATCATCGCGTGTCGGCTTCCCTTGGCGAAATGCGGCAGGCTCATGCCGGCGACATGCCAAGCGCACCCGTTGGTGCTAGCTGACGCCTCGCTTCCGAACCGACACCGGCTTGTCACGCCGGGGGTCGCGGGTTCGAGCCCCGTCCCCTCCGCCAATATGTTCAAGCGGGGCAAGCACTTAACGGTGCTTGCCCCGTTTGTCTTTTGGAATTTGGAATCGCTTTTGGAATACGACCGTGGCGCGTCTCAGCTGAAGGGCCGGCTCATGGCGCAAAAAAGTGCCGCCGTTGCTTGAGCTATCCAGCCTCCGGGGAGGCATGAGAAATCGCATGAGGCGAACGCCAATAACGGATCCGAAAGAACACGACTCGGCTGGGTTAGGGAAGAAGGAGGACGCCTGCTCAAGGATCAGCGACGGGCAGAGGGCTTGACTACGCCACGTACGCGGCGAAGTACGGGCAGCGCGCCATCAGGTTGACTTGCGGTGGGGTGCAAAGGGTCGCGAGTTCGAATCCCGCCGTCCCTCGCTTCGCCCTGTCCGGAACTGATGCTTCAAGCGCATCAATCCTTCCGAACGTTGCAATTCCGTATTTGATCCCTCGCGACCAAACTTCGTCTCATGCGTTGCCTTTTCAGAGCAACCACAGGAGACAACGTGGAAGACATCGGCACCCCCTTGACCGACTGGATCGGCCGCAGCGAGACGGTCGAAGACACCGCCTATCAGACGCCCGCGATCGCGCTGACCGCCACGCTGGACCATCCGCGCGAGCCGGTGGCGGCAGGCAGCTCGCTTCCGCCCTTGTGGCACTGGCTGTATTTCCTGCCGATGCATCGGCAGTCCGAGATCGGGCCGGACGGGCACGCCAGGCGTGGCGGCTTTCTGCCCCCGGTGCCGTTGCCGCGGCGCATGTGGGCCGGCAGCCAGTTCGAGTTCCGCGCGCCGATCCGCATCGGCGACCGGATGGCACGCACGTCGACGATCGACGATGTGACGACCAAGGAAGGTCGCACCGGCAAGCTCGTCTTCGTCAAGGTGCGCCATGAGTTGCGCACCAACGGCGCAGCCGACCCTGCACTGGTCGAGTTCCACGACATCGTCTACCGCGAAGCACAGCGACCGGGTGACATCGCCCCGCCTCCGCAGAAGGCCGAGGCGGACGCGCCGTGGCAGCGCGAGATCGTGCCCGACGACGTGCTGCTGTTTCGCTACTCGGCACTCACGTTCAACGGCCACCGCATTCACTACGACCGCAAGTACGTGACCGAGGTCGAGGGCTATCCGGGCCTGATCGTGCACGGCCCGCTGATCGCGACCCTGCTGATGGACCTGCTGCAGCGCGAGATGCCGCAGGCCGATGTGGAGAGCTTCCGCTTCAAGGCGGTTCGACCGACTTTCGACCCACACCCGTTCCGCGTCAACGGCGCGTTGCAGCCCGATGGAAAGACCGTGCGTCTCTGGGCGCAAGACCATGAAGGGTGGCTGACGATGGACGCCACCGCCACCTTGCGCTGAAGGAGCGAGCCACCATGCAACCCCTCAAAGGCCTCACCGTCGTGACGCTCGAACATGCCATCGCCGCGCCGTTCGCAACCCGCCAGCTCGCCGACCTCGGTGCGCGTGTCATCAAGATCGAACGCCCAGGATCGGGTGACTTCGCCCGCGCCTACGACTCGCGAGTGCGCGGACTCGCCTCGCACTTCGTCTGGACCAACCGCTCCAAAGAGAGCCTGACGCTCGACGTCAAGCGCCCCGAGGCCGCGAAGGTGCTCGAACGCCTGGTGATCGAGAAGGCCGACGTCGTGGTCCAGAACCTCGCCCCTGGCGCTGCCGCGCGGCTCGGGCTCAGCTACGCAGCGCTTGCCGCGAAGAAGCCCGGCATCATCGTCTGCGACATCTCCGGCTACGGC
>JBDUAG010000532.1:0-3407 GCA_040004785.1 Burkholderiales bacterium
AGCAGCAGCACCGTGCTGTCGGTCTGCGCGACGCGCCGCGCCTGGCGCTTGACCTCGACCGCCGCCGCGCTCGCGCCGATGAAGCTCGCGATCGTGTGCTTGGGCCGGCGCTGCTGCGTGAGGTGCGCCGCGAGCTGCTGGCGCGCCTGCGCGAGCTCGCGCTCGAGCCGCGCGAACTTGGCGATCAGCGGCTGCATCGTGGTCTCGGGGTGGTCGAGCAGCACCATGCCCATCGCGCCGATCACCGCGCCGTGCGCGTCGCGCAGCGGCAGGCGGCTGACCAGAAACGTGCCGGCCTTGTTGCTCAGCAGATCGATCAGGATCGGCTCGCCGGTCTCGATCACCTGCGCCATCAGCGTGTTCGGAATGACCTCCTCGACGCGGCGCCCGACGAAGTCGGATTCCTCATGCTCCAGCGCAGGCAGGAACTGCTTGTAGCCCTCGCTGATCCAGACGATTCGGTGCGCGCGGTCCACCACCAGCATGCCCATCGCGGTGCTGGCGAGCGTCTCGAACATGCTCTGCGCGGCGAGCTTGAGCACGCCATCGGCATCGGCAGGCAAGGCGGTGGGCAGCAGCGGCATCGGGCAGAACTGTAGCCTGCGCCGATGGCGGACACCATCGGGGCCGGCGAGAATGCGCGGATGACCGGATCCGTCACCCTCCATGCCGCGGCCGACGATGGCGTCGCGCGCGTCCTGCTCGCCCACCCGGGCAAGCTGAACGCGATCGACATCGCGATGTGGCGCGAGCTGCGCACGCTGTTCGACGCGCTGCAGGCGCTGCCGCAGGCGCAGGCGCGCCGCGCGATCGTCGTCAGCGGCGCGGACGGTCAGTTCGCATCGGGCGGCGACATCGTCGAGTTCGCGAGCTTTCGTTTCGACGAAGCGGCACTGCACGAGTTTCACGAGCGGATCGTCGCGCCCGCGCTGCATGCGATGCTCGATTGCGACATCCCGCTGTTCGCGCAGATCGATGGCGCCTGCATCGGCGGCGGCTTCGAGATCGCCGCGTGTTGCGACATCCGCATCTGCGGTACGGGCAGCCGCTTCGGCGCGCCGATCGCGAAGCTCGGCTTCCCGATGGCACCGGGCGAGCTCGAGTTGCTGCTGCCGCTGGCCGGCGCTCCCGCGATGCGCGAGATGTTGCTCGAAGCGCGCCTGCTCGATGCGCCACGCGCATTGCAGCTCGGGCTGGTGCACGCGGTCGTCGCCGATGCCGAGGTCGAAGCGCACACGCTGCAACGCGCCCGCGGCGCGGCGAGCCTGTCGGCGCAAGCGGCGCGCATCAACAAGCGCACGCTGCGGCAGATCGCCGCGGGCGGACCGGGCACCGAGGAGCGCCGCGCCCACTTCACTTACGCCGACAGCGCCGAGCACCGCGAAGGCGTGACGGCCTTCATCGAGAAACGACCACCACGCTTCCGACCATGACCCCCAACGCCAACCTCTTCTGCGCGCTGCGCCAGGCCTTCCCGGACGACCTCGATGCGACCGCGATCGAGACCGCCGACGCCAACGTCGACACCGCGCCGCTGTACTACACCTGGCGCGATCTCGAGCGCGGCACCGCCATGCTCGCGAACCTGCTCGAGTCGCTGGCGCTGCCGGCCGGCAGCCGCATCGCGGTGCAGACCGAGAAGTCGGTCGAGGCGCTGATGCTCTACCTCGCGGTGCTGCGCGCCGGGCTCGTCTACCTGCCGCTGAACACCGCCTACCAGCGCGACGAGATCGCGTACTTCATCGGCAACGCCGAGCCGGCGGTGGTGGTGTGTGCGCCGAAGAATTTCGGCTGGGTCAGCCGGGTTGCGTTCGCGGCCGGCACGACCCATGTGTTCACGCTGGGCGACGATCGCAGCGGCAGCCTGTTGCAGCGCGCCGCGGTGCACAGCGACGTGCATGCGCCGGCCGTGCGTGCTGCCGACGAGCTCGCCGCGATCCTCTACACCAGCGGCACGACCGGCCGCAGCAAGGGCGCGATGCTGAGCCACGGCAACCTGCTGAGCAATGCGCAGGTGCTGAAGACGTATTGGGGCTGGCGAGAGGGCGACGTGCTGATCCACGCGCTGCCGATCTTCCATGTGCACGGCCTGTTCGTCGCCTCGCACGGCGCGCTGCTGAACGGCAGCAAGATGATCTGGTTCGGCAAGTTCGATCCGCGCGCCGTCGTCGCACGGCTGCCCGAGGCGACCGTGTTCATGGGCGTGCCGACGCTGTATGGGCGGCTGCTCGGCGAAGCCGCGCTGAACCGCGAGGTGTGCGCCGGCATGCGCCTCTTCATCAGCGGCTCGGCGCCACTCCTGATCGACACCTTCGAGGACTTTCACGTGCGCACCGGCCACACCATCCTCGAGCGCTACGGCATGAGCGAGACCGTGATGCTGACCTCGAACCCGTATGCGGTGAAGGACGGCTTCCGGCGCGGCGGCACGGTCGGCTTCCCGCTGCCGGGTGTCGGCGTGCGTGTCGTCGATGACGCCGGCGCGCCCTGCCCGGCGGGCGAGATCGGCCACCTGCAGGTGCGCGGGCCGAACGTCTTCAAGGGCTACTGGCAGATGCCCGAGAAGACGAAGGAGGAGTTCACCGCGGACGCCTGGTTCAAGACTGGCGACGTCGGCAAGACCGATGCGCAGGGCTACGTCACCATCGTCGGCCGCAGCAAGGACCTGATCATCAGCGGCGGCTACAACGTCTACCCCGCGGAGATCGAGGGCGTGCTCAACGAGATGGCCGGCGTCGCCGAAAGTGCGGTGATCGGCGTGCCGCATGCCGACTTCGGCGAAGCCGTCGTCGCGCTCGTCGTCGCGCGCGCAGGTGCAACGCCGGACGCCTCGGCATTGATCGCCGAACTCAAATCGACGATCGCGAACTTCAAGGTGCCCAAGCGCGTGTTCGTCGTCGGCGAGCTGCCGCGCAACACGATGGGCAAGGTGCAGAAGAACCTGCTGCGCGAGCAGCACAAGGCCTTGTTCGCGACGTGAACGGATCCGACACCTGCCCGCGCTGCGGCGGCGGCTTTCACTGCGGTGTCAACGATGTGGCGCCGTGCGCGTGCACGACGCTCGCGCTCAGTGCGCAGACGCTGGCGGCATTGCGTGCGCAATACACGACCTGCCTGTGCCTGCGCTGCCTCGCCGAACTCGCCGCCATCAAGGAAAAAGCCGGCCCGGTCTGACGACCGGCCGGCTTTCGAGGACACGAACGCTGGTGATCAGTCGTTCTTGTAGATATCCACGTCCTTGGTTTCGCGGATGAACAGCATCCCGATCACGAAGGTCACGCTTGCGATGATGATCGGATACCACAGGCCGTTGTAGACGTTGCCCGTCTGGGCCACGATCGCGAACGCCGTGGTCGGCAGCAGGCCGCCGAACCAGCCGTTGCCGATGTGGTACGGCAGGCTCATCG